>JAGCOT010000121.1 GCA_017645365.1 Neisseriaceae bacterium | reverse complement strand
ATCGGCTGCACTTCTTGCTGTAACTTCTAATACAAAAAATTCAAGCAGTTTCTTCTGTACAGATTTCTTTAATTTACAATGCGTTATCTTCATTTTTGCAGTCTATCATAACTGCTAATCTAATACAGCCCCAAATTTTTAATTAGGCGTAATTGAAATGAGTGAAGAAAATAATTCAAACATAGATAAAGCAAGCATTAGAAGATTTTACGAAGAAAATCTAATAATGACTTCTGCGACACAAAATGAAGTCCGCCTTTTGCGTGAAGAAGTGCAGAACTTAAACGCTGATTTATCGCTTGTGCGTGAAAGTTTTAAGGGCTGGGTTGAACACTTGGAGAAAGTTTTTACCACAGGTGCAGTGGTGCAAATAATGGAAAAAGAATTAAACCAGTTATCTGCCATTAGCAAAAGATTAGACGAAGTTTCAGGCAACCTGAAACACGATTTTGAACTAATCCAAAAACCGAAAAAACGCCGTTTTTTTGGATTTTAATACAAACTTTTGTAAGGAGTTAAAAAATGAACACAGAAATCGAATTAGACGCAAAAAGTGCAGCGTTTGAAGAGTTAAAAAGTCAAATTTACGCTCATTTTCGCCGTTTAGCGATTGATGAGTTGTTAAAAACAGACGGTGTTACAGAAATCTGTATCAATGAGCCAAAGGTTGTTTATTACGAACAATTTTCAATTTGGAAACGCAAAGACCTTGAAAATGTTGCCGCTGGCAATAATTCAGACGATGTTATCCGTGCATTAGGACGGTTATTGATTAGTGCGTCAGGGCAAAAACAAGATTTTGATGAAAAAAATCCGATGCTCTCTTTAACAATGCCAGACGGCGAAAGGGTGCAATTAGTAATACAACCTGCTGCCGAACACGCTTCTCTGACTATCCGCATACCCAGTAAGCAAGTTTTCACAATGGACGAATATGCCGAAAAAGGTTTGTTCAAAAAAATCAAGCAAACGGACGGTATTACTGATGAAGATCGCGAACTCAAAGAATTGTTGGCAAAAGAAGACTATCAGCAGTTTATGGAAAAAGCCGTTGCCTATCGCAAAAACATTGTGGTTTCAGGTGCAACAGGTTCAGGCAAAACAACATTTATGAAAACGCTGATTAGCAAAATCGACAAAAGTGAGCGAATTATCACCATTGAAGACGCAAGGGAATTGTTTATTGATCACCCGAACAAGGTTCATTTGGTGTATCCAAAAAGCAAGTCAGAAAGCACAGTAACCGCAAAATCCTGCTTGGAAGCCACTTTGCGTATGAAACCTGACCGCATTATTTTGGCAGAAGTTAGGGGTGATGAAGCGTTTTATTTTATTCGTGCTTGCGGCAATGGGCATTCAGGCAGCATAACCAGTTGCCACGCTGATAGTGCCTTAATGGCGTATGAACAATTAGCCCTGATGATTGCGGCTTCTAACGATGTGAATTTAAGTTACGGCGTGATTAAACACTTAATTATGATGACGATTGATATATCAATCCATTTTGCCAATCATCACGGCGATAGATTTATCACAGGCGTTGATTTTAATCCTGAACGCAAATTAAAAATGTTGCGTGGGGAAGATTAAACAGAAAAAAGTAAGTCAGAAATGATTTCTTTCTGACTTGCTTTTCAGGCAACCTGAAAGGATTGCGAAATGGAATGGGTAAAAGAACACAAAATAAGAATGGATTGTTTGAAAGAAAAAAACAGTCTATTAAACAAATTGATAGATGAGCAAATAAAACATACAAACACACGAATTATTTTACAAGTGATTGTTTTTGTTTTGTGTTTTTTATTTATTATTTTCAACGAATTTAAAATAGGATAAAAAAAAAATGGTGTTCTTGATACATATTCTCATACTTTGTACATTACTGTTAATGTTGTGGTGTGCTTTGAATTTACAACCTGCAATCACAATCGGTTTGGGAATGCTTCTTGTAGCATTAGTTTTCTTTGTTATGCCCCAAGCAAAGGAAAATGAAAAAATAGGCGAAGAAATTAAATACAGTATCGAACACAGAATAGAATTTTATTCTCAATTAAAACAGAAGAGTAATTTTATTCAAGATTCGTATGTCAAAAGCACGATTGATAATGCGTTAAAAGAGATTAACCTACAATATCAAAATAAAACAGTTGTAATTCGTGTTGCTGATGATTTTCGTTCATTTGAACGAAAAAAACAACACGATGAAGTCGTGCGGTTATTGAAAGATAGCGGATTTGTTAGTGTTACAGATACTTCAATTAGCAAGTATTGTGCGTATAGAACGCCGTGCGAAACATATCCTGCCATTCGTATTTATTAAATTCAGGCAACCTGAAAGAAAGGATTAACGATGAAAATTTTGAATAAAACAGCCGCATTAAGCGTTTTATGTTTTGCGGCGATTCTGACGCTATCTGCTTGCAGTGATAAAAGGCAAAAAGGCAATGAAAGATTAGCCAAAGAAAAACGACTTGCCGCAAAAGCAACAGCACAGTCAAATAAACAGTGAATAAAGGGTGAAAACTTTTCCCTGACTTATTTATGGAGATTTAAAAATGTTGTTGTCTTTTAGTCTTGCGTTACTCTTAATTGTTTTTCTTGTGCTTCTTATTAAGGTTTCGTATCAATTTTATCTGCGTTTTTAGAAGTACTTAAAACAATGGATTAAAGATATTGAGTAACAAAATTTAAGTGGAGCAAAAAAATGAACAAATTTGTGCTTGGCTATGGTTGGGTTGTTGCTGGATTTACCTTTGTTAATGCAACTTTTTGCCTTTATTTGATAATTAGCGGTAAATCAACATTTATCAATGTGTTGAATATGTTTTTGGGTTATGCATATTGTTTTATGTTTTCAAAAAGTAAAGGAAAACTTTTTTTATCAAAAAGTTGTTTTCTGTTGTCTTTATTTTTTGTAATGGTTTTTTCTGTCATATATGTATTAACAGGAAAAATAAACAATAATCCTACGCCGAATGAATTATTGGCATTTTTAATAATGGCAGTTTGTGTTAGTTTGATTTTGTATTTATACCGCAAGTTTTTTACAGAATTTAAGCATATCATCAAATTTGATCCGCCAATCAAAATTGAAGCGAAAAATGGTGATGAAGAATAGGATTAAAAAATGAATGATTTAACAATGAGAATAATCGAAATTTTTTCAATTCATATTCAAATATTAAGTCAAAGATTTTGTTTATATAGATTGAAAGGATTGTTTTTTATAGGATTATTTTTATTGTTAATTCTTTTCTGACTTATTCTTCTAAATTAAACCGAAATGGCAAACAAAATGAGCAAAGAATTTTTTGAAGAAATGGGTGATTTATTGTTGTTCCCATTTAGAGTGGTATTCAGTGTATTTGATACAACTAATTCAACAGCAATGTTTATTGCTAATACATTGATTATATCTTGTTCTCTCTCATTTATATTGGTAAGCATAAATGTTCCTGTGCCGATATTGAGAATATGGGAATATATATTATTTGCGTTGAGTGCTTTATATTCGGTAAGGGTTTTATTCAAACCTGCTTATGAAGAAATACCTGCAATATATTATTATTTTTCATTGTTTCTTTTTGCAGTAGGTTGTATTAGTCTGTGTTCTGATAAATTATTGCGGTTATTTCAGGCAATCTGAATGCTTTTGCTGGTTTTGTATATGTACGGATTTGATACATAGTTAAAAACTATTAACAAAAAACAAGATAATCGTTTGTATTGTCGGTTTTAGCGTGTTTGCCTATTCCCTGACTTATTTTTTTAAAAATCTTTCAATTTCTGTCATTTTTCAAGTTATCCACAATTTTTTTCCCTTGTTCATTATTAAATAAATATTTAATTAAATATAGTATTTACTCGCAAACACAGATTATTCACTCGTTCAAATACAGATTGTTAATACGATGATTTATAAAGGTTTTTTTGGTGATTTTTGCTTGTTTTTTGTGGATAACTTTGCATAATATTGATAAAAAAGGCTTATTTTTTGTGGATAAATTCATTTCAGGCAGCCTGAACGGAAATCTCAATTAAAAAAAGGCAAAAAATAAGTCAGAAATAAAGATTTTTTGAATAAAAACAGCAAAAAGACAAAAAAATATCGCCCAAAGGCGACAACAAGACACACTAATTCAAAAAATTAGTGTTATTAAAAAAATGAATACAATTCAATTTATTAGGAAGAATTAAGCATAAAATCTTTGATATGCTTAAAACTATCTTGACTAAAACGCCGCCATTTTTTCTGCTCTGGGCGTTCCTGATGAAAACGGTAATCGTATATTCTATCCCAACCGTTCATTGTTTTCGGATTACCCACAATCGCACGCCGTAGGGCTTCAATCGTATCCGCACCGTCATTGTGCATTCTTGTGAGTGTATCAAGTTGTTCTTGCTGATATTTAGCGTTTGAAGCCTTGTGTTGCCGCTCATATCGCACTTTCAAAAAGCGTTCAAACAATTCAGTATGTTCATCATCAAACCATTCAGGCAAATCAACCTTAATCAAAGGCTTTTTCGTAAGTCTGGGCGATTTTTCAATGATATTTTTCACTTTATCACCGATGATAGTCGCAAAACGGTTCAAACAATGCACCGCAAAAGACTTCAAATTAAACCACTGAATTTGAATATGCGTGGCAAAAGTCATATCCATTCTTTTAACTTTGAGCAACCCAAAGCGTTCGCCAAAGTTCAGAAACTGCCGCCATACAAAATAAGAAACACCATAGCCTGATTTTTCTTGAATTAAACTAAATGGCACACGAATATACTCATCATTTTTCAAAAACGGCTTATGATTTTTAAGATTATGCCAAAACAAATTATAGATAAGCCCCCACAAACCCTCAAATACACACACATTAGACCAAGCACGCCGCCTATTTTCTTGGCGATAGAACAATCCGATAGCGTTAAAAACACATTCTTTTAACGGCGGATTATCCCAGTTAATATCGTCTTCACAGAACAAAGGCAAGCCGTCCTGTTCAATAGGGCATTGAACAGGATATTCTTGCCAAAATTCAGGAGAGTAGGTAGGGCTAATCATTTTTTAACCGCTAACAGTTTCAAGCAACGCAGTTTCAGGTAAAATAACCGTTTGGCTATTTTGCATTTCTCGTTGCAACTGTTGAATATGCCAACCGCTTAACTCCAAACAAGATATAACAGATTGATGACTGACAAGATTATCAGGGTGGTCAAGTGCTGCAATAACCGTATCAATCAAAGAATGAGCAAGGTTTAAGTGGTTCAAAACCTGTTCAGGATTGTGAATGAACATAATAAATCTCCCAAAACAATTTGAAAACAAAAACAGGGAGAAATCAGGGAATTTTCGACTTTTGAGATTTTAACTAATTGATTTGTAATGTAAAAAGTTACCAGTTGTTCTCAATAGCAAGGAGATTGCCACGCCGTGATTTTATCACGGCTCGCAATGACTGTTTGGATTTTCAGGCTGCCTGAAAAAATCATCACGGCATTTTTTGCAAGCGTTTTTCGGCGACTTGATACACTTCTTCGTCATGACGCAAGCCGATGACTATCATTTGCATGGTGCTTTCGGTGCGGATTAGGCGATACACTGCTCGTAAGCCTGATGATTTTAACTTAATTTTTAAGCAACCTGAAAGATTGATATTTCCTTTATTGCCCAAAGGCTTACCATATCCGCCCTCGTAGTCTGGCAGAGGGTTTTGACGGACTTTTTCAATCGCACGACGCATTGCTAACCATTGTGAGTTGTCCAAATTCTTTATATCTTTTCGTGCTTCTGGAATATAATCAATCGCCCACTTCATTCCAACTCCACATTTTCAAAGCCTTTTAAATCTTCGGCGGTAATGCCAAATTCTTTATCAATTTCTTCTTGCGAAATTACTTTTTTAGGATCGAAATTTTTTAAGCGTTCTTCCGCCATTAGGGCAAGTTGTGCGTCTTCTAATTCGTCCATTAACTTGGTGTATTCGTCAGGCGAGAGCAAAACGCATTCGGGCATGTTGTTTTTCATCACCACTTTTGCTCCAAAGCGTTTGACTTCGTCAAAAATCTTCCCCGCTTGACCACGATTAAATAAAGAAATAGACACCGTATTGCGTATAGCTGAAACCACAGAAGTCATTTGAATGCTCCTTATTAAAATAGATGTATTATTGTAAGATTTTACAGTGAATTTATCAATAAATAAGTCGATAAATTTGTTTCAGGCTGCCTGAAAGGCTTTACTGTCATTGCGAACAAAGCCGTAAGGCGTAGTGTGGCAATCTCTTTATTGTTTAGATAGATTAAAACTTTTCAGGTTGCCTGAAACCATGGCTATTCTTTGATTTACGGAAACTACTACGCCTTGAACGAAAGTTCAAGGCTCACAATGACAGATAGGGTCAGACTCCATGAAAATATCTAAACTATCCTTCTGTTGTAGTTGGTCGTGGATCTATCAATATTTCAACAGTATTACTAATAGTTTCCACATAATCTGTGTAATATGAATTTTTTGTTGTTTTATTTCTTGATGTTAGGTAATCATTTGGCTCACGAAAATGCTTATCATTTCCACTAAAACACGACTTAACTAATTTTCTTTTTGCTTCACCACTTTCGTGAGCAATATAATTTCTAATGGCTCTTATTTCCTTAAAAGAAGAAGTTATAGTAGCGTCTGAAACAAGTATATCAAAAGGATTTTCTACGAAAATATGTTTAGATAAATGTTCTATCACACCCCAATATTCTATATATGGTTTTGATTTTCCGCGTAAAAATAGGTTTAGATGTTCTTCGTTCTGAAATTCAAGTCTTCGATTTGGGATATATCCTGTTTCAGAAGACTGTCCAGTAGCATAAAGTTCAAACAATTTACTGATAAATTGCTCGAATTTTATCCATATTTTGAACAAAGCAATATCGTACTGTTTCGTTTCATTAGCCCATTTTGTCCAATACGATATTGCTTGTTTTACTTCATGAGTTGTCATTTTGATTGCCTGCAAAAGTAGCCATTCATAAATGAAATTCTACTTAATCTTGCATTCTTGCTTGTTGTTCTCTTGCTATTATTTTCGACAAATGTAGCCCATTCTGATTTTGTAGATTGTTTAGATGAACTATCAACTACATTTTCAGTATATTCGTTCAAAAAATTACCACACATTTGATATAGTGTGTCTATATTGTTTGTGATAAGGCTTTCTGAAAAATCAGGATTTCTTTCAGAGTTTAGAATATGATTATTTTCTATTCCAAACATTTGATTCACAATTACGGCATAAAATGTAAAAAAATAATTCTTATTAGAAAGACAGCTTAAGTTTCCAATAAAATACTCATATACTCGTTCGATAATTTCCATTATAGAAACAAATTTAGCTTCAATACTATCCCTTTCAACAAATTCATCATTGAATTCATTATAGATTTTATCAACAGAGTTTGGTGTTTCATCTACAATCCCTTTTAGTAATAGAATTATCATAGATGTAATGAGTACTGCATCATTCATACGAGTGCAGTCTCTATCTGACAAAATATGTTTATCAAGAAAGAAATCTCTGTATTGCCCTGCAAGACGATATACCAATACTTTGAATTCTCCCCAGTATTTTGCATTTCTGATTTCTTGATGATTAAGAACATAATTATTGGGGCTGTATTAGATTAGCCCAAAAAATTGTTAAATTCCACACCATTTTCGCAATGTTTTGAGTTGCTGTTTTGGTGTCCCATAGTTAAATCTAAACTCACATTCTTTCAAGAAAAGTGGGAAAGATTTGCGGT
>JAGCOT010000120.1 GCA_017645365.1 Neisseriaceae bacterium | reverse complement strand
TTGCCATTCTGTTTTTCATTCTTTACGACCCTTCTTGAACCGCAGAAAAAGCATTTTTTGTATTCAAAGCCTTTCACTCCTATAAAAATCAGTAATGATAAGGCTTGCAGAGATTTCTATCACCTTTTTTGACTATTACGCCAAAAAAAAATACGCTTTTTGCATAAAAAAGCGTTTATTGATATAAAAAATGAGTAAAACAGTGATAAAAAAGCAATACTCATTCTAATGAATGAATATTCATTGAAAAATTGAATAGATTTTGCGTAAGAAACAGAATAACAACTAATTATTCATTCTGTCGAAAAGAAGAAAAGATTTGGCTGATTTTATTAAATCCGTCATTGATTTTAGGCTTAATATGTTCTTGTGGTTTTAAGTCAAAATCGTGCTTGGTTGGGTTATAAATCCAGTTCCAGCGTTTTTCTACGGCTCTTTGCAGGGCATATAACGGATCAACACCGTTATTGCGTAAATGCTCTGCATCTTCCACTAATTTGCGTTGAGTGCTTTCTCGAACTGTTTTATGGTTTGAATAGCGAATTTGTAGCAGTGCTTCAAATGATTTAGTCATTTCATCAGAGAACCATTCAGGCAAGCTGATAGTCGTAAGCGTGCGGTTAGCTTTTCTTTCTTCTGATTTTTGCAAAATCTTAAACACACCGCCAACTTTGCTCCCAAAAATATTCATACAACAGGCGATGAACTGTTTCAGGTTCTGAAAATTGAACTTCACCCACAAAATATTGCTTGTTTTGTGTTGCAGACTTAAAAATCCGTGTTTTTCAGCGAAATTCAAAAACTGTTTCCAAAAGAAGTAAGAAATACCGCCGTTATATTGTTCAGAAACATAACTAAATTTCACAGGGAAAAAGCCGTAATTCTTTTGTATTGTGCCATTGTCAATATTGCGTTTGTGCCATTTAAAAAGGTTTTCCAAAAGATTTTTGATATTCTCAATATTACCAGTAGGGCGGCGTGGTTTTTCGCTACGATACCAATGTCCGACAGCAGAAAAACAGGATAGCAAATCACCATACGATAACTGATTAAAATCGAAGTCATCAGCACAAAAGCAACGCTCACAATCATCAGACTGAACAGGATATTCGTCTTGAAAATACATAGACAAATCCTTACGAAACTGTTATCAAAGACGATTGCGAAGTAGGTAGAGTAATTGTGTTATGCGTTTGCAAATTTTGCCGCATTTCTTCAATGTGAAGATTACATAGCGACAAACAATGTGCCAATGATTTACGATCAACAAGATTATCAGGGTGGTCGATTGCCACTAATGACAAATCAATCAAGGACTGAACAGCAGTCAGATGCCACAAGCACTTATCTATGTTTTGATTATTCATGATTAAATCTCCCAAAAAATGAAATTACAAACAGGGAGAATTTAAGGAAAATTGCTATTTTGAAATGCTATCTAATTGATTTTTAAGAAGAAAAAACTCATAAAATAGACTAAAACAAGAATTGCTCTTTATCATTATATCAAAATTTCTTAATAAAATCAATAACTTATTATAAAAACACCAAGCATTCAGGCTGCCTGAATGCTTGGTGTTTTGTGCGTTTGGAGTGTGTGTGATGACTGCTTCTAACGCACTGATTAAATCTCGTTATCGTGTGCAAGAGCATGGTGAAGTTTTTACGCCGCCTTTTATTGTGGAGGATATGTTGGCTTTGGTAGAAAGCAAAGTTAAAAATATTGAAAGTCGTTTTTTAGAGCCTGCTTGTGGTGATGGCAATTTTTTGGCGGCGATTTTGGAGGCACGCTTAAATCTGTTGGATAAAAAATACCGTTGTCATCAGCCAGAATGGGAGCGACAAGCGTTTTTTGCGGTGTCGTCTTTGTATGGCATTGAGTTGTTGCAAGACAATGTTGAACGCTGTCGCAAACGCTTGTTTAGCGTTTTTAGACTGCATTATGAAGACCGCCACCCATCTTTTTGGAAAGGCGATAAATATAAGAAAAACAATCAATTATGTGAAGCCATTCTTTTTGTTTTGCATTGCAATATTGTTCAGGGCAATGCTTTGGATATGTGTCAAACGCAGGGGGCAGGTTTGCCCAAGTGCGACAAACGCGGTTATGTTCTGCCGATTATTTTTTCCGAATGGAATACTTATCAAAACAATCAAATTATTCGCAAAGAGTGGGTTTATCAAAATTTAGTCAATAACAATCAACAGCAATCTTTCAGGCAGCCTGAAACACTGCCTGTGTCGGCAAACCAACAAAACGATTTATTGGCTGAAAACAATCGGCAAGGCGATTTATTTGCGGATTTATTGGCTGAAAACGATTTCAGGCAGCCTGAAAAATTAAATCCGTTCTCCGTAGCAAGGGGATTGCCACGCCGTGATGAATCACGGCTCGCAATGACAGTGGAGCTGGGCAAGGTTGCCCCGCCTACGAAAGTTCAACAAGCAACACCTTTTACGCAAACTCGTGAATTTTTTCCTGTGAATTACTGGGAGATTAGCGAAGAAATTTATCAAAAACCACGCCGTCATCAAAGACAAGGGGGCAGAAATGCTTAAAGCCTATAAATCCGATGTTTTGCTGTGTCTTGCTGATTTATCGAATGATGAAGTTTTTACGCCGCCTGCTATTGCCAACCGAATGTTGGACTTGCTGCCACGAGATATTTGGGCAAATCCTGACATTAAGATTTTAGACCCAGCAGCCAAAAGCGGTGTGTTTTTGCGAGAAGCGGCAAAGCGAATGTTAAACGCCCAAGTGCCTGATTTTCAAAAAAATCTTGATGAAATTGAAGAGCGAAAAAAAGACGGCAAGCCTTTGACGCAAAAACAGTTGCAATTTCAAGAAAAATTGCAAGACACAATCAATCATATTTTTACCACGCAACTTTATGGCTTGCCGATTACCGAATTAACGGCGTTATTAAGTCGCCGCAGTGTGTATTGCAGTAAGGACGCAATGAATGAGCATTCTGTGGTGCAAGGTTTTGACGACACGCAGGGCAATATGCGTTTTTTTGCCGATATTCATCACCAATGGGAAAACGGAAAATGTAAAAGTTGCGGTGCGTCTGCCAAAACTTTGGATAGAGAAGACGGCAAGGAACAACACGCCTATGCGTTTATTCATTATGAACAACTTGTAAAAAAATGGAGTGAAATTAAAGAAATGCACTTTGATGTGATTATCGGCAATCCGCCGTATCAGTTATCGGACGGTGGTGCTCAAGCGTCTGCCAAGCCGATTTATCATTTATTTGTGGAACAAGCCAAAAAGTTAAATCCTGATTATTTGGTGATGATTACGCCAGCACGCTTTTTCACTGGTGGCAAGGGTTTAGATGAATATCGCGAAAATTTTATTCACGATAAACGCATAGCCGTTTTGCACGATTTTGCCAATTCCAAAGAGATTTTTAGCGGTGTGGATATTAAAGGCGGCGTGTGTTATTTCCTGCGTGATAATGTTCGTCCAGAGGGCGAGTGTGAAATTCATCGCCATAATATTGACGGCGAAAATATTTCACACCGCTATTTATGCGAAGACGGCGACAATATTTTTATCCGTGAAAGCCAACTGGTTTCCATTAAAAGAAAAGTTCAAGCATTGGGCGAGCCAACAATGGATTTAATTGCGTCGCCAGCCAAACTATATGGTTTGCGTGGCGACGCAATTAAATCAAGAGAAAAATATGGGCTGCCTGAAATGAGTGATACGCCGATTGACGGCGGTTTCAGGCTGCTTGGTTTAGATGAAAAATTAAAACGGATATATCAATATTTACCCAAAGATTATCCATTTGAGCAAAGCGTTCCAGCATTACATAAATACAAAGTTTTTATTTCAGAAAGTTACGGTTGCGGTGAAATCGGCGATGTACCTGCTACGCCAGTGCTGGCTACGCCAGCAGATTTATGCACGGAAACTTTTATTCAAATTGGTTGTTTTGAAACCGAACAAGAAGCAGCAAATCTATTGTCCTATATTAAAACGAAATTTTTCCGTGCATTAGTGGGTATTCGCAAGCAAACCCAACACGCCACAAGAACCGTTTATTCTTTCGTCCCCCAACAAGATTTTTCTAAATCTTGGACGGATAAAGAGTTGTATCAGAAATACGGTTTAGATAATGAAGAAATTGCTTTTATTGAAAAAATGGTTAGGGAAATGGAGTAAGTAGGGTGGGTTTTAACTTCACTTCGTTCGTTGAACTTTGTTTCAAGCCACCGCCAAACCGTAGGTTTGTTTGTAGGGTGGGCATTCTTGCCCACCGTAACGCAGGCGGCGTTAATTGAAATAAAACATTTTCAGGCTGCCTGAAAAAAATGACAGTTGTTTTGGTGGGCAAGGATGCCCACCCTACCATTCAAAATGACGATAAGGCAACCTGAAAAAATTATGGTCATTGCGAGCGAAGCCGTAAGGCTTCGCGTGGCAATCTCTTAAAAATACTGTCATTACGAGCCTTAAACGAAGTTTAAGGCGTGGTAATCTCCTTGCTACGGAGAACGGAGTTTATTGATAAATCACAATGACGCAGATTAAATCAAGAGATTGCCACGCAAAAACTGCGTTTTTGCTCGCAATGACGGAAGGCTTAATCGTTTTGGTGGCTTGGAAAGCCACCCTACAACGACAATACAAATCCAAAAGGACGCAACAATGGAAAAAGAAATTTTGAAAACGCAAAATCGTGTGCCACTTATTTACGCTTATTCTGATGAACATTTTTCAGGCTGCCTGAAAGTGGGTTATACCGAAAGAGAAACCGCCGAAGAACGCATTCGCGAACAATTTATTCATCAGCCAAAACAAACTTGGCAAATTGTTTTGCAAGAAAAAGCCATTAGAGAGAACGGCGAATTTTTCAAAGACCACGAAGTGCATCGTGTTTTGGAAAACAATGGTTTTACGCGTATTCGTGATGAAAAAGGCGTTTTAACCGAATGGTTTGAATGTTCGGTTAAAGATGTTCAGGCTGCCTTGTTGGAACTAAAAACAGGCGTTAAAAATACAGAACAAAAAACGCAAAATTTCCCTATGCGTCCTGAACAACAAGAAGCAGTAGAAAAAACAGCGGCTTATTTTGCCGATATGAAACGCACATCACCCAACAAAACGCCGCACTTTTTGTGGAATGCCAAAATGCGTTTTGGCAAAACTTTTACCGCCTATCAACTGGCGAAAAAACAAGGCTGGAAAAAGATTTTAATCTTAACTTTCAAACCAGCGGTGCAAAACGCTTGGGAAGAAGATTTACGCAATCATATTGATTTTGAAAACTGGCAGTTTATTCGTGCCAAAGAAAAGGACGCTGGCGAACAATATAACAATGCCGATAAAAATTATCCGATTGTGGCGTTTGCGTCTTTTCAGGATTTTTTGGGGAAAGGGGTTGCAGGCAGCCTGAAAATCAAAAATGAATGGGCACATTCTATTAACTGGGATTGCGTGATTTTTGATGAATACCATTTCGGTGCTTGGCGTGAAAATGCCCACGATTTGTTTGCAATGGACGATAGCGATTTATCTAACGAAGAAAAAGATTTTGATGAAGATATTTTGCCGATAACGGCAAACCATTATTTATATCTTTCAGGCACGCCGTTTAGGGCGATTGCCACAGGCGAATTTGTGGAAGAACAAATCTATAACTGGACTTATGCCGATGAACAAAAAGCCAAAAAAGAATGGGTGGGCGAAAATAATCCATACGAAGATTTGCCGCAAATGGTGATGCTCACTTACAGGCTGCCTGAAAATATTTCGCATATTGCCGAAACAGGCGAATTTAATGAATTTGACTTAAACGAATTTTTCCGTGCGACCCAAGAACACCGCCGTGATGAAGCACAATTTGTGCATTTGGAAGAAGTGCAAAAATGGTTGCAATTTATTCAAAACAGGCTGCCTGAAAGCATTGTGGATAATTTAAAACGCAAAACCGAAAAACCTGCCTTTCCCTTTTCTGATGTGCGACTGTTATCCGCACTCAATCACACATTCTGGTTTTTGCCTGATGTTGCGTCTTGCTATGCTATGAAAAATTTATTGCAACAAAAACAAAATAGTTTTTTCAAAGATTATGAAATTATCGTCTGTGCAGGAGAAGAGGCAGGAGTTGGCGTAGAAGCCTTAAAGCCTGTGAAAAATGCCATTAAAAATTACGACAAAACCATTACGCTGTCTTGCGGCAAACTCACCACAGGGGTTACCGTCAAAGAATGGGGCGGCATTTTTATGCTTCGCAATGCGTCAAGCCCTGAAACTTATTTTCAGGCAGCATTCCGTGTGCAATCGCCTTTTGTATTACGCAATCAATCAGGCGAAAAATTGATTGTCAAACAACAATGCTTTGTTTTTGATTTCGCCCCCAATCGTGCTTTGCGTTGTGTTTCCGAATACAGCGGACGCTTAAATAATAACGAAGCCCAAAGTGCAGAACAAAAAGTCGCTGAATTTATCCAGTTTCTACCGATTTTGGCGTATGACGGTGCGAGTATGAAAGAAATTGATGCCACAGGCGTTTTGGATTTTGCATTAAGCGGCTCCACCGCAACGCTACTCGCACGCAAATGGGAAAGTGCTTTGTTGGTGAATGTGGATAATGTAACGCTGAAAAATTTAATGAACAATAAAAAAGCAATGGACGCTTTGGAAAATATTGAAGGGTTTAGGTCTTTGCGTCAAGAAATTGAAACCGTGATTAACCAAAGCGAAAAAGTGAAATCGGCAAAAAAGAATGTTGAAAACTTGGGGCAAAAAGAGAAAAGGGAATTGAGCGAAGAAGAGAAAAAAGAAAAATCTTGGGGCTGTATTAGATTAGCCCAAAAAATTGTTAAATTCCACACCATTTTCGCAATGTTTTGAGTTGCTGTTTTGGTGTCCCATAGTTAAATCTAAACTCACATTCTTTCAAGAAAAGTGGGAAAGATTTGCG
>JAGCOT010000119.1 GCA_017645365.1 Neisseriaceae bacterium | reverse complement strand
ATTTGTTGGAGAACAAATTCAAGCAATTAAAACAGAAATTAGGCTGCCATCATGGTATGAATAGACGCAATAAGATATTGTTTATTAAGGATTTTTTATCTTTAAAACAGAGTAAATAGCACCTTTTTTGTTACTTATGCCGAATTTAACAATTTTTTGGGCTAATCTAATACAGCCCCATTTTTTATTTAAGAATGGAATATATTTTTCAGGGTGCCTGTTTAAGGCACCCTGAAATCTTTTATATGGTTAGCGGTTCAAACGATTTCACCAAATCATCTACGGCTTTGATGCGTTGTAAGAATGGTTCTAATAAAGATAAAGGCAATGCCGAAGGTCCATCGCATTTGGCTTGGTCTGGATTAGCATGGGCTTCTAAAAACAACCCTGCCAAGCCTGATGCCATGCCTGATAAGGCTAAATCCAATACTTGGGAACGCCGTCCGCCTGATGCTTTGGAACCTGCATCTCGCGTTTGTAAGGAATGGGTTACATCAAAAATCAGTGGAATGTCGCCACAAGTTTTTTTCATCACGCCAAAACCCAACATATCCACCACTAAATTATCATAACCAAAATTAGAACCGCGTTCGCAAAGAATGAGTTGGTCATTTCCTGCTTCGTGAAATTTTTCCACAATATTGTGCATTTGCGTTGGACTTAAAAATTGTGGTTTTTTGATGTTGATGACTTTTCCTGTTTTTGCCATTGCGATGACTAAATCGGTTTGTCGTGCTAAAAAAGCAGGCAGTTGAAGTACATCGCATACTTCCGCCACAGGCTCGCATTGATAAGGTTCATGTACATCGGTAATCACTGGGACAGCAAAAATTTCTTTGATTTTACTAAAAATCCGCAATCCTTCGTCCAAACCAACGCCTCGATAAGAATGAATAGAAGAACGATTGGCTTTATCGAAAGACGCCTTAAAAACATAGGGAATTCCTAATTTTTGCGTTACTTCCACATATTGTTCACATGCAAAAAGTGTGGAATCCAAATCTTCCAACACATTCACGCCACCAAAAAGCACAAATGGCAGATGATTGTCGACAGAAATATTTTGAATGGAAAGCATAAAATATCCTTCAATTTAAGGCAGGCTGAAAATCATTGCAATATGAATTATTTCAAAATTCAGCAAGGTTTCAGGCAGCCATTAGCCCAGTTTATTTTTCAAAATTTCTTGCACTTGTTGTGGATTGGCTTTACCGCGACTGGCTTTCATGACCTGTCCTACCAATGCGTTAAATGCTTTTTCTTTGCCTGATTGATATTCTTCTACCGATTTTTGATTCGCAGCGATGACTTCATCAACCATTTTTTCAATCGCACCTGTGTCGGTAACCTGTTTTAAACCATCTCTTTCAATAATTTCATCAGCCGTTAAATCTGATGTCCATAACGCTTCAAAAACTTTTTTCGCCAATTTTCCTGACAAAGTACCATCAGTAATGCGTTGAATTAAGCCTGCCAAGCGTTCTGCGGAAACTGGGGATTCGTTTAATGTTTTTTCTTCTTTGTTTAAGGCTGCTGCTAAATCACCGTTAATCCAGTTGGCTGAAAGTTTACCTTCTCCGCTTTTTTGTGCTACTTCTTCAAAATAGGCAGCCTGAATGGGGGAAGTTGTGAGTACTCGTGCATCATAATCAGTAATGCCATAATCACGCACAAAGCGTTCTGCCATTTGTTTGGGCAGTTCTGGCATGGCATCTTTGGCTTGTTGCAACATTTCATCGGTAATGATGATGGGCATTAAATCTGGGTCTGGAAAATAGCGATAGTCGTGGGCGTCTTCTTTGCTTCGCATGGCTCGTGTTTCACCTGTATCAGGATTAAACAAACGCGTTTCTTGAACCACTTTACCGCCATCTTCTATTAAATCAATTTGGCGTTCCACTTCATAGTTAATCGCCTGTTCCAAAAAGCGAAATGAATTTAAATTTTTAATTTCGCAACGCGTGCCAAATTCACTCTGTCCTTGCGGACGCACTGAAACATTGGCATCAACACGAAACGAGCCTTCTGCCATATTACCATCACAAATCCCCAACCAAGTAACCAAAGAATGTAAGGCTTTGGCATAAGCAACTGCTTCGGCAGCAGAACGCATTTCAGGCTCGGAAACGACTTCTAATAATGGAGTCCCTGTGCGGTTTAAATCCACACCAGTGGCAGCGGGAACAGCGTCATGCACAGATTTCCCAGCGTCTTCTTCCATATGGGCACGCGTTACATTGATGGTTTTGACTTCATCGCCAACACTAATATCTAATTGCCCATGTTCCATGATGGGATATGCTAATTGGCTGATTTGATAGGCTTTGGGTAAATCAGGGTAAAAATAATTTTTGCGATCAAAAACATTCTTGCGATTGATGGTAGCGTTTAATGCCAAAGCCAATTTAAGTGATTTTTCCACCACTGCTTTATTGAGTACAGGCAATGCACCTGGAAATCCCAAATCCACCACACAAGTATGGGTATTCGGTTTCGCACCAAAGGCGGTTGATGCCCCTGAAAAGATTTTAGATTGCGTATTTAATTGAACATGTATTTCTAAACCGATGACTGTTTCCCAAGACATTGTATAAATCCTTTAATTTCAAAATATTCGTTTCAGGCTGCCTGTTTTAAGGCAACCTGAAAATATTTAATTCCAAACCAATAAAGCATGATTGCGTTTGCCACGCCGCAAAATGGCATAGCGTTGGAAGCGTTGATGATTTTCGTCCAAAACCATTTCAGCTTGCTCTATTTTTTGACCATTCACCGAAACCGCCCCTTGACTGATAAATCCGCGTGCTTCGTTATTCGATTTTGCCAATCCGCTGGCTGTCAATGCTTGCACAATATTCAGGCTGCCTGAAACATTGAAACTGGGCAAACCGTCCAAAGCCAGTTGAGCAAAATCGTCTTCGGTTAAATCGCTTTGGTCTTCGGCAAACAAACTTTGCGAAATGCGTTGTGCTGCTGCCAAAGCGTTTTCGCCGTGAATAAGACGCGTCATTTCTTCTGCCAAAATGCGTTGTGCTTCGGGTTTGGTGTTGCTGTTGCGGTCTGTTTCTTCAATCGTTTGAATTTGTTCAATCGATAAGAAAGTAAAATATTTTAAGAATTGATAAACATCAGCATCTGCTACTTTCAACCAAAATTGATAAAACTGATAAGGCGATGTTTTTTCCGCAGACAACCACACGGCACCACTTTCGGTTTTGCCAAATTTAGTACCGTCAGATTTAGTAACCAAAGGCAAAGTCAAACCATACACCGTTGCTTGATTTAAACGGCGAGTTAAATCAATGCCTGCGGTAATGTTTCCCCATTGGTCTGAGCCGCCAATTTGCAACACACAACCATAACGCTGATTCAGTTGAGCGAAATCATACGATTGTAATAGGCTGTAAGCAAATTCGGTAAAGGAAATACCTACATCATCGCGTTCTAATCGTTGTTTGACGGATTCTTTATTCAACATGGCATTGACAGAGAAATTTTTGCCAATATCTCGCAAAAAATCCAAACAATTCATCGACATAAACCAATCGGCATTATTCGCCATGCGAGCGGCGTTTTCGCCTTCAAAGCGTAAAAACGGCGTCAGTTGTTGTTTGATTTTTTCACTCCATTGCTGCACAGTATCCGCACTGTTTAAACTGCGTTCAACTGCTTTAAAACTGGGGTCTCCAATCATGCCTGTGGCACCGCCGACTAATGCAACGGGCTGATGCCCTGCCATTTGAAAACGCCGCAAAGTCAATACAGGAAGCAGATGACCAATATGCAAACTATCAGCAGTGGGATCAAAACCGCAATAAAGGGTAATCGATTTTTCGTTTAAAAGAGCACTCAATGCATCTTTATCTGTGGTTTGTGCAATAAGTCCACGCTGTTGCAAATCATCTATCAAAACATTCATAAAACTGACTTCCATAATTCAATAAAACCGAACATTATACAATTAAAGCTACCACATGTAATTGCACAATCAAGTACAATGGCAAAATTTTTATGATTTTCAAATTTTCATGAATCTTCTTCAAACATTGGCCAAAATCAGCAGCATGACCATGATTTCACGCATTTTGGGATTTATCCGCGATGCGGTGATTGCACGCGTTTTCGGTGCGGGGGTTGCGACTGACGCTTTTTTTGTGGCGTTTAAGTTACCGAATTTATTACGCCGTATTTTTGCCGAAGGGGCTTTTTCACAAGCATTTGTACCAATTTTGGCAGAATATAAAACCAGCAAAGGCGAAACGGAAACGGTTTTATTTTCTCGTTATGTAGCAGGATTGCTCAGCTTTGTTTTATTTTGGGTAACGATATTGGGGATTGTGATTGCCCCTTGGATTATTTGGATTTCCGCACCAGGATTTTCTGCCGATGCCGATAAATTTCAATTAGCCATTTCATTATTACGAATTACCTTTCCCTATATTTTCTTTATTTCTTTATCATCTTTTGTGGGCAGTTTACTCAATGCTTATAACCGTTTTACCGTGCCTGCATTCACACCAACTTTTCTGAACATTTCCTTTATTATTTTCGCAGCATTTTTGACGCCTTATTTCAGGGAGCCTGTATATGCGTTGGCGTGGGCGGTTTTTGTTGGCGGTATTTTGCAATTAGCTTT
Source organism: Neisseriaceae bacterium (assembly GCA_017645365.1). Classification (GTDB taxonomy): domain Bacteria; phylum Pseudomonadota; class Gammaproteobacteria; order Burkholderiales; family Neisseriaceae; genus RGIG9985. Next base: position 9,379 of record JAGCOT010000119.1, on the reverse strand, counting down.
TCAACTGCCCTTTTTATATCGTTTAGGCTTTCTAAAAATGCCTAAACTCAGTTTTCACAATGCAGGTGTTAATCGCGTATTAAAACAAATGATACCAGCCATTTTAGGCGTTTCTGTTGCACAAATTTCATTAGTCATCAACACTATTTTTGCTTCATTTTTGCCCACCGGCAGCGTTTCGTGGATGTATTATGCCGACCGCTTGATGGAATTGCCCACAGGCGTTTTGGGCGTGGCTTTGGGCACCATGCTTTTGCCTACTTTATCCAAACACGCATCAGGCGATAATCCGCAAGCATTTTCTGAACTTTTGGGCTGGGGAATTCGTTTGAGTTTATTGCTTGCCCTTCCCTGTGCTGCTGCTTTATCGATTATCGCTTTTCCAGTAGTCGCCACTTTATTCATGTATCGAGAATTTACAGTTTTTGATGCACAAATGACGCAAATGGCACTGTCTGCTTATGCTTTTGGCTTGGTGGGATTGATTTTGATTAAAGTCTTGGCACCTGGTTTTTACGCACGACAAAACATTAAAACCCCCGTTAAAATCGCCATTATTACGCTCATTATCACGCAACTACTCAATTTATCACTGATTTGGCATTTTAAACACGCAGGTTTGGCATTGGCCATTTCGATTGGTGCTTGTTTTAATGCTGGATTGTTGTATTACTTGCTGCGGCGACAAGGCATTTATCGTCCTGATGCACAACAAAAGATCTTCATAATACGAATTTTGATTGCCACTGCCGTGATGACAGTCATTTTGTGGCTGGTTCAACATCAAAGTATTTATCCATTTAACTGGACAGGTTCAGGCAGCCTGCGAGTATTGCAACTGCTGTTATTGTTTGTAATTGGTGTTGTCATTTATTTTGCAACATTATTTTTATTGGGTTTTCGAGTCCAACACATTAAACGGCATGAAGTATAGTTTTCAGGTTGCGTACCATTCAGGCAGCCTGAAAAAAGTTCTGAAAAACAAGCATCTGTGTTTTTTGAAAAACTAACCATTATTTTTCAGCCTGCCCAGCACCCTGAAAAATACAATAGAGGTTCAATCATGGAATTTGATAAAACAGATTTACGCATATTAAATGCATTACAGCAAAACGGTCGATTAAGCAATGTAGAATTGGCAGACCGCGTAGCCCTTTCTCCATCGCCTTGTTTGCGACGATTGAAGCAATTAGAAGATGCGGGCGTGATTGAACGATACGCAGCCTTATTGTCTCCGAAACAGGTTGGCTTGGGAATTGAAGTCTTCATCAATGTAACTTTGGCAAAAAACCGCGAAATCCGCTCTGCTTTTGAACTGGCAGTGCGTGATTGGGACGAAGTACTCAGTTGTTTAGCACTCACAGGCGAAACGGATTATCTATTACATGCCTATTTTGTGGATATGAACGATTTTTCCCATTTTGTATTAGATGTTTTGCTTTCCAGAACAGGCGTTTTGGACGCAAAGTCCAGTTTTGTATTGAAAAACATCAAAAAAAGCACATCCTTACCATTGAAACATGTTTTGGAATATTAAAAAACAGGCAGCCTGAAAACAAGGTTTGTTTTTGACGAAGTCAATAAAGGATTACGAAGCAATCAAACCGCAGTTTCTGCAAACGAAGCGAAGCTAAAACAAGGTTTATTTCACGAAGTGAAATCTTTTATTCGCAAAGCGAATAAAAGGAGATGACGAAGTCAAAAACCTGCGTTTCTGCGAACAACAAGCTTTGTTTGATACAAAGTATCAAACTTTTGATAAACGAGGTTTATCAAAAAAGATTGCGAAACAAAAACCTGCGTTTCTGCGAGCGAAGTGAAGCCAAAACACTACCTTAATATTTGAATTTTCAGCCTGCCTGTTTACCGCCTATTTGAAGAGTGGCTTTATTCATTGTAAAATAGACCGTTTTTTATTCATGTTTTAAGTCATTGTATGATGAGTGCTCCAACTTTTCAGGAAATTATTTTCAAACTACAAAATTACTGGGCAACACAAGGTTGTGCGGTGATACAGCCATTTGATATGGAAGTGGGGGCAGGCACTTCGCACCCGTCCACTTGTTTACGCGCATTGGGTCCTGAACCTTGGAATGTGGCGTATGTTCAACCCTCTCGCCGTCCGAAAGACGGTCGTTATGGCGATAATCCCAATCGTTTGCAACATTACTATCAGTTTCAGGTTGCCTTAAAACCTGCACCAGACAATATTCAGGACTTGTATTTAGGCAGCCTGAAAGAATTGGGCATTGACCCAACTGTTCACGACATTCGTTTTGTGGAAGACGACTGGGAAAATCCCACACTCGGTGCGTGGGGCTTGGGCTGGGAAGTGTGGCTCAACGGTATGGAAGTTACGCAATTTACTTATTTCCAACAAGTCGGTGGCATTGATTGTTCGCCTGTTTTGGGTGAGATTACTTACGGCGTTGAACGCTTGGCAATGTATTTGCAAGGCGTGGAAAATGTTTATGATTTGACTTGGGCAAAAACCCCAACTGGCAGTACGCTGACTTATGGCGATGTATATCATCAAAATGAAGTGGAACAATCTACTTACAATTTTGAATACTCTGATGCGGCGTGGTTGCTCAATCAATTTAATGATTACGAAGCACAAGCCAAACGCTTGCTGAACGAAGAAGCCGCTCTGGCATTACCTGCGTATGAATTGGTGTTAAAAGCAGGTCATACCTTTAATTTACTGGACGCACGCGGGGCGATTTCGGTTACCGAACGCGCCACTTATATCGGTCGCATTCGTGCATTAAGCCGTCAGGTAGCACAAAAATTTGTTGAAAGCCGTGAAGCATTGGGTTTTCCGCTGATGAAGCAATAAGGAAAAGGCTTATGTGGAACAAAATCGTATGGGGCGGATTTTTAGCAGTATTAAGCGTTTCTGTTCAGGCTATCTCTTTGTCTTTTGAAACCAAAGAAATTAAAGCAGAATCTTGTTTTGTGGGTAAAGACAAAGAAAAACACTGTCATGAAAAAACCGTTGCTTATCCCATCACAGGCGATAAGCATTTTGATGCTTGGGTCAAAAAAGTGTTTGATGGGAAATTGCCTACCCAAAAATCCGTTACAAAAGATTTGCTGAACGATGAAACAGTGCAAGATGTTAATCAAAGCAATAAAGAAAGCGAATATCCTTGTGCCGTAGCATATATTGATACTTTGGAATTAGAAGGATTTTCGCCTAATTATGTTGTTTTTGGGCAGGAAAATTGGGAATACACTTGCGGTGCACATGGCAATGGCGTGCATTCTTTGCAGGTTTTACCACGCAATACGGCTAATCCCAAAGAAGTCAAACTTCAAGATATTGTCTTACCCAATCAAATGAAAAAACTCATTCATTTGCAAAAAGAAGCATTTATCAAATATTTGCAACAACCAGAAGAATTTGCGATGAGTGCAAAAGAAGCACGCGAATATTTTCATGAATACAACGAAAAATTTGACGGCACAGACAACTGGCGAATTGGCAAAAACAGCATTATTTTCCTGTTTCAACATTACGAAATTGCCTCATATTCGTTTGGTCGTCCTGAATTAGTCATTCCAGTCAAAGACTTGCAAGGCATTATTAAACCAGAAATTTTGCGTGAAACAGAACACTACACACCACGCCCAGAAAAACCTTAATTCAGGCTGCCTGAAAATTTATCCATCATTTTTAGAGATTTTTAGATGAAACAATTTACATTTACTGATTTATTCGCTGGTATTGGTGGTTTCCATTTAGCAATGGAAGCGATTGGCGGTGAATGTGTCTTTGCATCTGAAATTGATGAATATGCACGCAAAACTTATGAATGTAATTTTAAGAGTAAGAATCCTGAATTATTTGCAAATGGATTATTTAATGACGATATTAGAAAAATAAGCCCATTAGATTTGCCTGATTTTGATGTATTGTGTGCAGGTTTTCCTTGTCAGCCATTTAGTCAAGCAGGATATAAAAGGGGTTTTAACGACACCCACAAATCCGAAAGAGGTAATCTGTTTTTTAATATTGTTGATATTTTGAAATACAAAAAACCCAAGGCATTTTTTTTAGAAAATGTGCGTGGTATCGTTCATCATGATAACGGAAAAACATTTCAAATCATTCGAGAAATTATTGAAAATGAGTTGGAATACAGTTTTTATTACAAAATTGTAAAAGCGTCTGATTATGGGCTACCGCAATTACGCCCACGAACTTTTATGATTGGTTTTCGTAATGATGATGAATTATTTCGTAACTTTCAGTTTCCTAATCCCATTCCTTTAAAATTTAATATGTCTGATGTTTGGGGTGGCGTGTGTGATCGTGAAATTGGTTATACCTTACGAGTGGGCGGTCGCGGTTCTAAAATTGGCGACAGACGAAATTGGGATCATTATTTGGTGGATGGAGAAGTTCGACAAATAATGCCAGAACAAGCCAAAAAAATGCAGGGTTTTCCTGAAGATTTTGAATTTCCCGTACCAAAATCACAAGCAATGAAACAGTTGGGCAATAGTGTTGCAGTTGATGCTGTAAGAATGTGTGCAACTTCTTTAATTAACTATATGTTTTCTTTACAAAAGAATAGTAAGGATAATGCAATGAAAGATACCAAAAACAAAGGAGAATGGACAGAATTATATGTATTCTTGAAATTACTGAACGATAAACAATTGTGCTTGGCAAATGCCTCGCTTGAAGCAAACAATAAGTTATTTCAAGTAGATAAAGTAACGACATTAAACATTCAGCAAGATTGCTATTTGGCTGAACAAGACAAAGTTTGCGTTAAAGACAAAGAAACAGGTACGGAACGAATTATAAAAATTAGCGATGTTCTTAATGCAAACACATTAAAACAATTAGCAGAGAAAATCAAAAATCAACAAGGTTCAAGTTTTGCCTTGGATGAATTTAAAATCATTAGCGATCATTTGGGGATTACCTTAATTAAAGGGGGAAATGCTAACCAAAAATCAGATGTTGTTTTGGATATTAGAGACAATCAAATACGATACAAAAACCAAGGATTTAGTATCAAATCTTATCTGGGAAACAAGCCCACTCTATTGAATGCTTCAGGAAATACGAATTTCGTTTACAAAGTGGATAATTTACCTGCAACATTACTAGATGAAATCAATGCGATTGACACAAGGGCAAAACTGAAAGATAGAATTTCAGCCATTTATGAAAACGGCGGTTGTTTGATTTTTGATAGAGTAGAACAAACAACAATGGCGTATAATTTGGACTTGGTTGATACTTGCATGCCCAGACTTATTTCCTTGATGTTATTAGAATTCCATTATCATCGCTTGGCAAAAGTTGATGAAAACTTATCCGCTGTTTTTGCTAAACATTCAGATTTATTCTCAACCGACCTAATAGGATTACAAATTAAAATTAGAAAATTATTAGTGTCTGTCTTATTAGGATTTTTTGCTGGTAGCAAATGGGACGGAAAATATTTAGCACAAGGAACGATTGTCGTAAAACAAGACGGAGAACAAGTAGCGTACCACATTACCGATTTGGAAAGTTTAGAAAATTATTTGTATCAAAACATTCGTTTTGATACACCATCAACAACAAGGCATCGCTATGGATCTTTATTTATGGAAAATAATCAGTTATATTTCAAATTGAATTTACAATTAAGATTTTAATCCTTTCAGTCTATCTGAAAAGGTTTAATGTAACGATGTAGATGCTCACCATAACGAACGAAATATTTTCAGGCTGCCTGAAAAAACAAAATTGAAAAGAAAGTTAACTATGTCTCAAACTTTGCTCATTGAACTTTTAACCGAAGAACTTCCTCCAAAAGCCTTAAATAATTTAGGCAATCACTTTGCCGCAAGCATTGTTGAAGGTTTAGAAAAAGCCCAACTCATCAACAACGCTAACGATTACACCGCTTACGCTTCACCTCGCCGTTTGGCAGTACAAGTGTCCAATGTAAAGCCTAAACAAGATGAACAACACATCGTCAAAAAAGGTCCAGCGGTAAATGCCAACGAAAAAGCGATTGCAGGTTTTGCTCGTTCTTGTGGTGTAGAAGTAGGCAGCCTGAAAATCATCAACGACGGCAAACAAGATGTATATGCCCACGAATTCACCCAATCAGGACAAACGCTCGCCGTATTATTAGAAGACATCATCAACACCGCCATCAAAAAACTGCCCATTCCCAAAGTCATGCGTTGGGGCAGCAGCATATTCACCTTTGTGCGTCCTGTGCATGGCTTGGTCGTATTGCACGGCAGCGAAATTTTGCCTGTTTCCGTACTCGGTTTAAGCAGCACCAATCACACATTGGGACACCGCTTTTTATCACAAGGCGAAATCGTTTTTGCCAACGCCGATGAATACGCCAGCAAATTGGCAGAACAAGGCAAAGTGATTGCCAACTTTGCCGAACGCAAAGCCTATATTCAAAACGAGCTCAACCAACTTTCAGGCAGCCTGAATGCACAAGTCGCCGCCGATGACGGCTTATTAGACGAAGTAACCGCATTGGTAGAATATCCAGTGGTTTTACAAGCCCAGTTTGAAGAAAAATTCTTGGCAGTGCCACAAGAATGCTTGATTTTGACCATGCAACAAAATCAAAAATACTTCCCACTATTAGATTCAAACGGCAAATTGATGAACCGCTTTTTATTGGTTTCCAACCTAAAAGCAAACGACCCAAGCCACATTATTCACGGCAATGAACGCGTATTGCGTGCCCGATTATCAGATGCAGAATTTTTCTATAAACAAGACCAAAAAGCCACATTAGAAAGCCGTTTGCCCAAATTAGAAAATGTGGTTTATCACAACAAAATCGGTTCGCAAGCCGAACGCATTCAACGCCTACAAACCATTGCAGGCTATATTGCCACACAATTAAACGCCGACAAAGCACTTACCGAACGAGCCGCCCTGCTTGCCAAAGCAGATTTAGTAAGCGAAATGGTAGGCGAATTTCCAGAATTGCAAGGCACAATGGGTAAATATTACGCCCTCCACGATGGCGAAAATCCAGATGTCGCACGCGCAGTAGAACAACATTATCAACCACGCTTCGCAGGCGACACGCTGCCTGAAAACGCCATTGGCACCGCCGTTGCATTGGCAGATAAATTAGAAACATTGGTTGGCATCTGGGGCATCGGTCTAATCCCTACTGGCGACAAAGACCCTTACGCATTAAGGCGTGCGGCTTTGGGGGTTATCCGTATGTTAGAAAAACATCCCCTATCTTTGCCTGTGCTTTTAAAAGAAACTTTCAACACTTTCCCATCAGGTTTATTGGCATCTGAAACAGTTCAAGAAGTAGAAGATTTTATTCAAGCCCGTTTAGCAGTTCATTTGCAAAACGATTTTGCACACGATGAAGTAGCGGCGGTTTTGGATCAAAAAGATGAAAAACTGACTCACATTCGCACCAAAATCAATGCCATTCATGCCTTTAAACAATTACCAGAATCAGCAGTATTGGCAGCAGCGAATAAGCGAGTACAGAATCTGTTGAAGAAAAATGCCATCAATACGCAAAAAACTGTGAATCCTGATTTAATGCAACAGGATGAAGAACGCATTTTATGGAATGCCATGCAAGAAACCCAGCCGAAAATTGAGCAATCTCTTGCAAAACAAGATTTTCAGGCTGCCTTAAACATATTGGCAACCTTAAAGCCTTCTGTTGATGCTTTTTTTGATGGCGTGATGGTCATGGACGAAAATACCGCCGTTCGTGAAAATCGACTGAATTTATTACAATCGCTTTCACAACAATTCAACGCCGTTGCCAATATTGCTTTGTTGAATGATCAATAATATTGGCTAGGCAAATAATAAACAGGCAGGCTAAAAACTTTTCAGCCTGCCTGTTTTTAATCAATCACACCAATCACTCCGCCGATAATCCTTCCTTTAATACCGCCGACACTCTTTGCGAAACTGGTAGATGTGTTCAATTCAAAGTTATAGTACTTCAAATCGAAGACATAACAATAAGAAAGGCTACGATTTCGAGCAAGAAATATGCGGCAAATGGCAGTTTTGCAGGGATTTCAAACATAGTGAATATGATTCTTCCCCTTCGCTATGCACAAAGTCAGAATGACAAGTTTTGTAATTGTTTCAAATTATTGTAACTGCCAGCCCACTTTAAATATGAAGATGAAAATAATTTGCATTTGCGTTCAATATTGTAGATAATAATCACTCTTAAATGAGAATGAGTATCGAAACAATATGCAACACTTTTTAATTGCTTTATTGATTATGCTGCGTGAAGGGATTGAGGCGGCTTTGATTGTGGGGATTGTGGCTGGGTTTTTGCGGCAGTCGGGCAAAACGCATTTAATGTCCAAAGTATGGAGTGGTGTGGCTTTGGCTGTGGCTCTGTGTTTTGCTGTGGGTTTTGCTTTGTATAAAACCGTGGGCGAAATTCCGCAGAAACAGCAGGAACTTGTCGGCGGCATTATCGGGCTGATTGCAGTGGCGATGCTGTCTTATATGATTTTGTGGATGAACAAGGCTGCCAAATCAATGAAACAAAACTTGCACGGTTCAATGCAGCAAGCGTTAGCGAAAAGTTCTTCTGGCTGGTTTCTCGTGTTAATGGCGTTTTTGGCGGTGTTGCGTGAGGGTTTGGAGAGTGTGTTTTTTCTGTTTGCGGTTTTGACGCAGAGAGGGGCGTTATCAAATATGTCGCTTGGGGCGATTGCTGGGCTTTTAATTGCGGTGATTGTGGGCTTTTTGATTTATCAAGGCAGTGTGCGTATCAATTTAGCAAGGTTTTTTCGCATTACCAGTATATTTTTGATTTTTGTTGCCGCAGGGCTTTTTGCGGGCTCATTCCGAGCATTGCACGAGGGCGGCGTGTGGAATGTGTGGCAACAACGCTTGTATGAATATTCGTCTATTTTCGACTGGTCAAAAGTGTTAGACGAAGACAGCCCATTAGGTGTGCTGTTGGGCGGCTTTTTTGGTTATGTTCATCAGCCGACCGTGAGTGATGCGGTGCTGTATTTCGCCTACCTATTGCCTGTGTTGGCGTGGTTTTATTTAGGCAGTAGAAAGAAAGTTCAGGCTGCCTGAAAGGTTGTAGAACGGATTTATAGGGTGGGCATTCTTGCCCACCAAAACGGACAAAACGGTTTCAGGCAGCCTGAAAGGTTTGTCGATTATTGTTTGGTGAGTTGTGTTGTCCCACCCTACGAAGTTTTTTGTTTCTTTGTTATGGAGAATTTTTTAGGGGCTGTATTAGATTAGCAGTTATGATAGACTGCAAAAATGAAGATAACGCATTGTAAATTAAAGAAATCTGTACAGAAGAAACTGCTTGAATTTTTTGTATTAGAAGTTACAGCAAGAAGTGCAGCCGAT
>JAGCOT010000118.1 GCA_017645365.1 Neisseriaceae bacterium | reverse complement strand
CCATTCTGTTTTCCATTCTTTTTGGTGCGTTTAGAGCCGCAAAAAAAGCATTTTTTGTGTTCAAAGTATTTGACCTTCCTAAAAAGCAATAATGATAAGGTGTTCAGCGTTTTTTAGCACCTTTTTTGTTACTTATGCCGTCCTTTTTTATTAAAAATCATTTCAACCTGCCTTTTCAGGCTGCCTGAATAGACTATTTACCCCAAGTATCGACATTGCTTTTATCTACACCAATGTAATTCAAGAACATTTCTTGACGAACGATGGTGGCTTTGGCATTGGTTGCGGGGTCGTTGCCGCGTGCTAAATTGACTGCCAAATTTAAGGCTGCCTGTGATTGCTCATTCACATCTTGCCCCACTGAACCAACGATTTTATCGGCTTTAATGGCTTCTTGCACTTCGACTGCGGCGTCAACACCAAATACAGGCAAAGATTTTCCTGCTTCTTCCAAAGCATCCAATGCACCGAGTGCCATATTGTCGTTATTGGAGATAATCACTTCAATTTTATCGGCCAAAGGACCATTTAACCATTCAGAAACGATGGGCTTAGCTTCTGCACGCTGCCAGTTGGCAACAGTAACTTCCAATTCTTCGGCTTTAACGCCTTTGGACGGATAGTCTTGAATGGTTGCAGCCACCCATTGCGTACGCCCTTCCGCATCAGCATTACCAGGTTTGCCTTTTAAAATCACATACTGAATTACGCCATCACCGTTTTTATCCCATTCTGGGTGCTCTAACCAGTTTTTAACCACCATTTCACCTTGAATGATGCCAGAATCAGAAGCTTTGGTACCCACAAAATATGCTTTATCATAATTTTGCAAAACTTTTGCACCAGGATAGCGGTGATAAAAAACAACTGGAATATTCTTTGCTTTGGCTTTATTGATAACGGCCAATGCGGATTCTTCTGATGTATCTACCAAATTGACCAACAAAACATCTTTACCTTGATTGATGAAAGTGTCGATTTGTGCCATTTGATTTGCAGGATCATTTTTAGCATCAACCAAATCAAACTGCACACCTGACATTGCACCTGCGTTTTGAGTAAGTTTTTGAGTGTACGCAGCGACATAAGCGACATCGCCATTGTAGATGGTAATCCCCATATTGACAGGTGCGTTGTTATCATTTTTTGCAGTTGCCACCACGGCAGTATTATCACTTTGTTGTTGTGATTTACCTGTTAATACATCTATTTGTTCAGAAATAAGGTCGCAAGCACACAAAGAAGTGGTTGCAATCATGCCCAAAAGAATATGACGCTGTTTCATCAGTTGCTCCTTTTCGAAATTAAGTGAGTAAGTGGGACGATTATACAAATAATTACTCAATCAAAAACAAAATATTAAATTGTTTGATTTAAGTCAAAAATCCATCTTATTTAGTCTCACCAAATAGACAATAAGCTCTTTCAAATGGGTATTGTTTTTCGATAGAATAGCATTTCTTCGTTTTCAATCAAATCAACAGTAATATTTAAGAGGATTTCATTCATGGATAAAAAGAAAAAATCGGATAAGAAGAAAAAATCCCATTTCTCCAAGTACGCTTTGATTACCATCTTAATCGTTTTGTTTGTGGTGGTTGAAGGTGCGGTATTATTACTCAACTACATACTTTCCGAAAAAATCGCACAAGACACCGCAGCAGTCAATGCGGCGGCAAGACAAAGCGTGTTGGCACAGCAATTAGCTCGTGAGGTTATGGATTTGGACATCTATGTATTGGAAGAATCTGAAAAAAAAGCCAAAACGCCAGCAGTCATGATAGAAACTGTTAACGAAGAACCTCCCATCGTAGTACCCGAAAAAAACCAAAACAATATTTGGACTGTCGATGCTTTGAAACGGTTGGCTGATTCTGCTGAACGACTCAAAACCTATTCCAAAGAATTTACTGAATCTTTGGATACCTTTGAACAAGGAGGCACCCTGAAAATTGGTGATAATAATGTTCGTATTGATGCTGTGCAATCTGCTGATGCAATCGCTGCGGTTAAAGATGCGAAAACCCTTTGGGCACCTTATAAACGCTTGGTAGATTCATTCTTAACAGCGTATGAACAAAGTCAAGTATCCAAACAAGGCATTAAATTTACCGTTGATTATGGTCGTGAATACAACGAAACACTATTCTTCCATACCAATAAATTAGTAGGCTCTTTGGAAGGTAATGCTCAACGGAAAACTAATTTGTTGAAAATTTTACAGGTTGCAGGTTTGTTTTTCGCAGTCATCATGTTCTTCTTGATTGTATTCTTGGCAATGCGTCGTTTGCAAAAAACAGACGCACAATTAGAGGTGGCACAAGAAGAAACTAACCAAATTATGCGTACTGTGCATGAAGGTTTATTCTTGGTGGATTCTGATTTGCAAGTAAGTTCGCAATATTCTGCCAAGTTAGTGAATATTTTGGGTACAGATAATATTGGTAACCGCTCATTGTTAGATTTGCTTTCTAATATGCTTTCTGAACACGATAATGTTGTCCTACAAACCTTTGTGAAACAGTTATACAACGACCGTGTATTGGAAAATCTGATTGCTGACTTGAATCCTTTGCAACGCGTAGAAATTAAAACACGCGATGAAAGTGGTGCAGAAGTAAGTCGTTATTTGGACTTCAAATTTTCTCGTGTGTATGATGGTACCAAAATCGACCGTATCATGGGTTCTGTAACCGATGTGTCTCATACGGTGAAATTGGAAGAATTATTGCAACAAGAACGAGAACAAAACGAATCGCAAGCTAATCTGTTGAATTTGGTATTGCAGGCTGACCGTTCTATCATGCAAGACTTCGTTCGTAAATCTGATCACCGTTTGGATAGTATTAACTCCATTTTGCGTGAACCAGGTAAATCATCGCACGACATGCAGGATAAAGCACAGCGTATTGCTCGTGAAATCCATTCTCTAAAAGGTGAAGCATCTGCTTTAAAACTTCGCAATTATGTTACAGCTTGCGAACAGTTTGAAGACATTGTGAAACCTTTGCGTGATCGTAAAGATTTAACTTATGAAAACTTCTTGCCACTCACCATCAAATTGGATGAAATTGTTTCCACAAACCAAATGTTGGCAGGCATTATGGAAAAACTTTCTCAATATGCCAACGAAGGAGCATCGTTGGCAACTCCAAGTGCTACTGCTGTTGCCAGCAACGGCGAAACTTTAACTGGTGATGATGCAATGCGTAAGTATTACACTTCTTTTGCACACGATATTGCAGAACGCAATGGCAAAAAGGTTTCTTTGAATGTCAAGGGTTTAGGGACAGTGCCATTAAGCACAGAACAACGCGATTTGGTGCAAGAAATTGCAGTTCAATTATTGCGTAATTCCATTGTGCATGGGATTGAAGAATCCAAATTGCGTGAAGCCATTGGCAAAAACAAAATCGGTCAAATTCAACTGCTGCTACAACGCAATAAAGACGGCACCGCTACACTGACAGTAGAAGATGATGGTTCTGGTATTAAATACGAAAAGATTCGTAAAAAAGCATTAAAGAGTGGCAAATATTCCGCAGCAGAAGTGGCTGCTTGGGACAATCAAAAATTGCTGAAATTAATGTTTTCTTCTGGTTTTTCCACTGCCGACAAACAAAGCGAGGATGCAGGGCGTGGCGTGGGTATGGACATCATCAAAGATCGCATTAACCAATTAAAAGGCAAGATGCAAATTGGTTCTAAACGCAATGTATTCACTCGCTTTTCGATTAACTTTCCTTTGAAAAAATAATAAGAGGATTCAATTATGTATTCGTTAATGATTGTCGATGATTCGAACATTATCCGCAACCGTATTGAGCGTACCGTTAAAGGTAAAGAATTTGAAGTAGTAGCAACTGCCTTTGATGGTTCTGATGCTGTAAGTAAATTCAAACAACATCGTCCAAATGTGATTACTATGGATTTAACCATGCCCAATATGGATGGCTTGGAATGTATTCGAGAAATCAACGCCATCGATCCAGATGTGTGTATTTTGGTGGTTTCTGCTTTATCCGATAAACTCACAGGTTTGTTGGCATTGGAATATGGGGCACGCGGTTTTTTGTGCAAACCATTCACAGACGACCAACTCAACGAAGCGTTAGAACAAATCGCAGCCTTTGCCAAAGGCAAGAAAAAATAATTTACTGTAAACAAAATATTTTCAGGTTGCCTGTTTTTTAGGCAACCTGAAAAATGTATTTATCTCATTATTTATCTGCAAAAACTTAAACGCCAATATTCACTATGAATATTGGCGTTTTTTATAAAAATTCCTGTTTGCAAGGTTTTTTCAAGATGCCGTTGTTTTCAGGCTGCCTGAAACTTGTTTTTCCACCCATTGTTGATATTCATTGCTGGCGTATAACACAGGCAGGCACACAATTTCAGGCAATTCGTAAGGGTGATTGTGCTGCAAAAAATCGCATACGGCTTGCTGTTTTTCTGCCGTGGTTTTAATGGTGATGGGATATTCTTCTGCCCATTCTCGCCTTGTCTGCCAAACATAGTGCGATTTGACTTTTTTACCCACCGACACACACGCCGCAAGTTGTTGTTTAATCAGCGTTTCCGCCAATTTTTCAGCGTCTTTCATTTTGGCAGTGGTGGTGTAAATAAAAACTAATGCCATAGTGTTTTGGTATGAATAAAAAGCATTATTATACCGTTTCAGGCTGCCTGAAAATAGTCGTATAATCTCCCCTTTATTTAAAACATAAGGACACAAAAAAATGCCACAATATCGTTCGCATACTTCGGTTTCGGGTCGCAATATGGCGGGGGCAAGGGCTTTATGGCGTGCCACAGGCGTGGCAGATAAAGACTTTGGTAAGCCAATTATTGCTGTGGTTAATTCTTTTACGCAGTTTGTGCCAGGTCATGTGCATTTGCACGACATTGGGCAAATGGTGTGCCGTGAAATCGAAGCCGCAGGCGGCATTGCCAAAGAGTTCAACACCATTGCGATTGATGACGGCATTGCGATGGGACACGGCGGTATGTTGTATAGCCTGCCGTCTCGCGATTTAATCGCCGACAGCGTGGAATATATGGTCAATGCCCATTGTGCGGACGCAATGGTGTGCATTTCCAACTGCGACAAAATCACACCAGGTATGCTGATGGCGGCGATGCGGCTGAATATTCCAGCGGTTTTCGTTTCAGGCGGCCCGATGGAAGCAGGGCAAATGACCATAGTCGAAAACAATAGCATTCGCAAGTTGGATTTAATTGACGCTATGGTCGAAGCCGCCAACGATAAAAATTCCGATGATTTTGTGGGTCAAATGGAAAACGCCGCTTGTCCGACTTGCGGCTCGTGTTCAGGCATGTTCACTGCTAACTCGATGAACTGCTTGACCGAAGCGTTAGGCTTATCCTTGCCTGCCAACGGTTCGCTCCTTGCCACGCACGCAGAACGCAAGGAATTGTTTTTAGAAGCGGCTCGCTTAATTGTTGATATTACGAAAAAATATTACGAACAAGATGACGCAAGCGTTTTGCCACGCAGCATTGCCACCAAAGCGGCATTTGAAAATGCGATGAGTTTGGATATTGCAATGGGCGGTTCAACCAACACCATTTTGCACTTGTTAGCGGTTGCCACCGAAGCAGGCGTGGATTTCAAAATGGCAGACATCGACCGTTTAAGCCGTTCCGTGCCGTGTTTGTGTAAAGTCGCCCCTGCCACACAAAAATATCATATGCAAGATGTGCATCGTGCAGGCGGTGTGATGGCGATTTTGGGCGAATTAGACCGTGCAGGCTGCCTGAAAACCGATGTCAAAACCGTGCATTCAGCGAGCCTACAAGAAGCGTTAGCCCAATGGGATATTCTGCAAACCTCTGATGAGAAAGCAAAAAATCGTTACCTTGCCGCTCCTGCTTTCATTCGCACCACCAAAGCATTCTCACAAGACAAACGCTATGCCGAACACGATACCGACCGCGTTTCAGGCTGCATTAGAAACAAACAAAACGCCTATTCGCAAGACGGCGGATTAGCCGTATTGTTTGGCAATATCGCCGAGCGGGGTTGTGTCGTCAAAACCGCAGGCGTTGATGACAGCATTTTGAAATTCAAAGGGCGTGCGAGAGTGTTTGAAAGCCAAGAAGCCGCCGTGGAAGGCATTTTAGCCAATCAAATTGTGGCAGGCGATGTGGTGGTGATTCGCTATGAAGGACCGAAAGGCGGACCTGGTATGCAAGAAATGCTTTACCCCACCAGTTACTTAAAATCCAAAGGCTTGGGCAAAGCCTGTGCCTTACTTACAGACGGACGCTTTTCAGGCGGCACTTCGGGCTTATCGATTGGACATGTCTCGCCAGAAGCCGCCGAAGAAGGGGCAATCGGCTTGGTTTGCGAAAACGACACCATCGAAATCGACATTCCCAACCGCCGCATTCATTTAGCCGTGTCAGACGAAGAATTGCAAAAACGCCGCGACAAAATGAATGCCAAAGGTAAGTTCGCGTGGCAGCCTGAAAACCGCAACCGCCCCATATCCGCCGCACTCAAAGCCTACGCCGCAATGGCAACTTCTGCCGATACAGGAGCGGTAAGAGATGTGTCGCAAGTGGAAAGGAAATAGCCTAACCCTTTTTCAGGCAGCCTGAAAAAAACTTTTTAGGCTGCCTGAAAAAGATTATGGTTTTATCAAGGAATAATATGAAAAAATCGCTTATTTGTTTTATCGCCGCTTTATCGGTTTTTAATTTTTCAGGTTGTGCCATGACTGCTGTGCAAAATATACCTGATACAGAAATAAAAACGCAACACATTGAAACTGATCAATTAGTTGCCATTGGTCAAATTAAATCAGAAGGCAGATTTACCGTTATTGGCAATCAATATTTATATGTTATCAATGATAAATGGTTGAATAAGTTTTTATCTAATCAAATATCTTCATTAAATCAATATCATTTAAAAGACAATCAAATCAACATTGACATGGGGAGTGCTGACTTTGATACTAACGGCATCAATAAAGGGCGTATTTCATTAGATTTAATAGAAAAGCAAAACAATCGAAGCCAACCATTTTATTCTGAAATAGAAATTTATCGCAAAACAGGCGATATTCCTGCTCAATATATATTGAACAGCAGTGTCTCAATTCATATTAACAACAATTATATTGTAGATAGCAAAGGCAATAAGGCTTTATCAACGATATTAACTCCTTTTGCAGTGGCAACAGATATTGCGTTAATTCCTGCATATACCGTTGGTATTATTGGCATTGGTGCATTGATGTCGCCCAGTCCCAAAGGGGGAAGTCGCACGCCTTTTTTGACTGTTGGGGACAGTCCTACAACTTCTAATCCAACGCCAAAACCGCACCAACCCAGTATGCCGTCATCTAATCCAAGAGTGCGAGCCATGCAACAACATAATTTTAAACGATGAAAAATATATTTCAGGCAGCCTGAAACGGCGTTGCAGTTGATGAAAATTTGTAAAAAAACGCTTGCTTATTATAACTTTATTGCTTTTGTTTTTGGGGCTGTATTAGATTAGCAGTTATGATAGACTGCAAAAATGAAGATAACGCATTGTAAATTAAAGAAATCTGTACAGAAGAAACTGCTTGAATTTTTTGTATTAGAAGTTACAGCAAGAAGTGCAGCCGATATT
>JAGCOT010000117.1 GCA_017645365.1 Neisseriaceae bacterium | reverse complement strand
GTGCGTATCCTAACAGTCAGGGGAAGGTGTGCGGTTTGGATAAGCAATAGTTTCAGGCTGCCTGTTGCTTTAAGAAATTGTATAAAAATTTCAGGTTGCCTGTTTTAAGAAATTGAATAAAAAACACTTTCAGGCTGCCTGAAATCTACTTGGACAATTTTCGCTCGCCAAGACGGTAAAAACTGATTTGTGGAACATTAGACACTCTCCATTTTGAAAATTAACAAAATCACAACACTTTTGGATTGTACACATACAAATCTGTTGAAACAATAGAATCATTATTTTGATTCTGGCTTGACTTCGTTAATTCTGAATACAACATCAAAATCACGAAATTTGTCAGTTGGATATTGATTTTCTATAAAAATATCCAAAACATCATTTTTTCTAAATTCCTTCTGATATTTTATTCTCAAAATAGCTTTACCATCTCGACCTTGATAAAAAAATGGTTTTATATTTCCATTCCATTTTTTTTCCCCATTTTTAAACTCTTCTCCGTTATGACTTGCTTGGAAATTGATATTGAAAATATTATCTTTATCTATTAAATAATCCATATCATTAGAACTCATATCTTTTTTATCTTTACGAGAAACAAAAAATGCTAAATGAAATCTACCGCTTCTTGGCATTTTGAAATTTTCTAACTTAATGACATCTTTTTTACTGGGATCGAAAGGAATTTCAACAATCGGCGTTCTATCCACTTCGTGATGAATGTCATATAAAATACAAGAAGCTAACGATAATGCAGCAAGAGCCACAATCCCCAAAGAAGCCCATACAATTTTCATAAACGCCATCCTTTTCATTAACAAAACAATCTTTCAGGCAGCCTGAAAGTTTCTATTCAATTCATCATTTTCATCAATCCAACGAATTGACCCAGTCCAAAGAGAGAAGTGGGCAACGGTAACTACTTTAATCAATTTGTTGAACATTTTAATCATCTCCTTTATGGGGTTGATGTTGAACTTGAACTTTTGCTAACCTTTTCAGCTTGCCTGCTGGTTTGTTTCGATTTGCACTTACTTACCTTTTCAGGTTGCCTGAAACTTTGGCTCTCCGTAACTTAAAGATTACTGCGATGATTTCTTACGGCTCGCAATGATTATTTCAGGCTGCCTGAAATCTACTTGGACAATTTTCGCTCGCCAAGACGGTAAAAACTGATTTGTGGACCATTGGACACTCTCCATTTTGAAAATTAACAAAATCACAACACTTTTGGATTGTACACATACAAATCTGTTGAAACAAGTCAAATGTTAAAATATTTTTCATCAGCACCGAAGCCGTAGTAGTAGTAGTAGTAGTAAGGGTTTGAGCGGTTTTTGGGTGTTTTTTGTGTGTTGCATTTTGGATACAAAACTCTTTCAGGCTGCCTGAAAATCAGATGATTTTGTAAAAAATTCATCGTTACAAGCGTCCAAACTCATTGCCACCCACAAAGAATGCACATCGCCAAAAGCGTCAATATAAGGCAATTCGGCGAGTTCTGCCCATTCTTCATCGCTAACATTGATGAAAATATTGATAAATTTTTTCAGCCAAAGCCAAACTGATATTGGGCACGCGTGCCAATTCTTCGACCGCAGCGGCTTTAATGGCACGCACACTGCCGAATCGTGTCAGCAATTCTCGCTTGCGTTTTGCCCCAATGCCTTCTATTTCATCTAATTGCGATTGCGTGCGTTTGATATCTCGCCGTTTTCGATGCCCTGTAATGGCAAAACGATGGGCCTCATCACGAATGGTTTGCAATAAATGCAAGGCAGGATGCAAAGTTCCTAAATGCAAAACTTGACCTGTGGCAGGCAAAATCAAATCTTCTTCTCCTGCCTTGCGTTCAGGACCTTTGGCAACACCAATCAAGGGGATATCCAAACCCAAATCTGACCACACTTCCAAAGCGGTATGAATTTGCCCTTTGCCACCATCAATTACCACCACATCGGGGCGTGGCGGTGCATCGTTTTCACCTGCTGCTAATTTACTGTATCGGCGTGTTAACGCTTCTTTCATCGCCGCATAATCATCACTTGCTTTGGCGTTTTGAATATTAAAAATACGATATTGTCGTGGCTGCATGGCGTTTTGGTCATAAACCACACAAGATGCCACGGTGGATTCGCCAAAAGTATGGCTAATATCAAAACATTCTAAACGATGAATTTCGGATAAGCCCATAATTTCTGCCAATGCTTGCTGTCGTTTGATTTGCTGATCGTTTTGTAATTGGCGTTGCGATACAGATAATTGAGCGTTGTTTTCTGCCATGTTCAGCCAAATTTTGCGTTCGCCATGCGGTTGATTCACAAAATGGATTTTCTTCTGATTTTCACTGTTCAAGGCTTCTTGTAAACTTTCAGGCAGCCTGAAATTACTGATGATGATTTCAGGCTTATCGTGATTTAAATATCGCTGTGCCACAAAGGCTTCTGCAATTTCCTGCGGTGTACCTTGCGTTTGTTCTGGAAAATAACTTTGATCCAAAATACGCCGCCCATCTCTAATCGAAACCAAATGCACACAAACATTTTCAGCCTCTGATGCCATTGCAATAATATCTATTTTGCGTTGCTGGTCTTGGCTGTCAATGGTGGATTGGGCAGATATGGCGGTTAGTGCCTTAATGCGATCACGCAAAACCGCCGCCTGTTCAAATGCCAAAGATTCTGATGCCTGATTCATTGCGTCAGTCAGTTGATGCAGTAGAGCATCGGTTTTGCCGTTTAAAAAATCCATCGCCTGTTGAACATCTTTGGCATAAGAAACAGCGTCAATCATTTGTGTACAAGGTGCAGAGCAACGCCGAATTTGATGCAATAAACAGGGACGATCTCGATGAGCAAAAACGCTGTCTTCGCAGGTGCGTAAACAAAATACTTTTTGCAAAATTTCCATGCTATCTCGCACTGCTTGGGCATTGGGATAAGGTCCAAAATAATGATGAGGCGGTTTCAGGCTGCCTCTGTAATAACTCATTTGCGGAAAATCATGGGCAGAAAATTTAAGATACGGATAAGTTTTGTCATCCCGAAAAAGAATGTTGTATTTGGGCGTTAGCGATTTAATCAGATTATTTTCCAAAATCAACGCTTCTGATTCTGAACGCGTGATGGTGATGTCAATGTGATGCACCTGCTTGATCATCAAAGCAATGCGTGGCGAGTGATCGTTTTTGTTGAAATAACTGCGAACGCGATTTTTTAAATTAACCGCTTTTCCAACATACAAAACCTGCCCGTTTTTATCGACCATGCGATAAACACCAGGCAGGTTAGGAAGGTTTTTGAGAAAACCTATGAGGTCAAATGTATCTGACATTAATTGCAATATTTTGCAACATCTCTCTCGTAACCAGCGATGGCTTCTTCACGATTTGCCATGCGATTAGCAGATTGAGCACTCTTCAAATTCATTTGAGAGATACGGCAGTTGTCTTTTTTCGATTCTTCTATGCGGCGTTTGTTTTCTGCTTCAATTTGTGCATTGCGTTCAGCCACTTTTTTAGCCAATTCTAATTGTTGTTCTGCCAAAGATTTTTCTTTGCCATCTGCACCCAACTGAATTTCTTGTCCTGCTGCATTTTCTTGTCGTAAAGATTGAGAGGTGTGCGTACGCACATTAAATTCGCTTACGCCTACGGTTCTCAATGCACGGGGCGTGTCAGAATAACTCATCCCTTTGCTATCTCGCCAGCTGTAAACATTTTCCGCAAAAGCAGAAGTTGCAACCAATACAGCCAATGCCAAAACCATTTTTTTCATAAACTCACTCCGAATAATAATGGGGGTCAAAAAATATGCTTCATTGTAACGGTATTTGATGTCTTATGCACATCATTTCAAGCATTATTTTGCAGTCCGTTATCATTTTACCTTGTTGTATTTTGATTTTAAACTTAATAAATAAGGCTTTCAGGGCATTATCAATGAATATTGAAAGCGTATCAAAAATACATCACTTATAAAGGATTTTTTACTTTTTTTGTGCCAACTGGATGGCTAAATTGGCCAAAGCATCGGCGCGTTCGTTTTCAGGGTGCCCTGTATGGGCTTTTACCCAATGCCATTCAACCTTATGAAAAGCGGCCAATTTTTCTAATTGAATCCAAAGATCTTGATTGGCAACAGGCTCACGCCCTGCTGTTCGCCAATTGCGTTTTTTCCAAAGCTCTAACCACGATGTCATGCCTTGCTGAACATATCGTGAATCTGTATAAACATCTACTTCACAGGAATTTTTGAGCGTGGACAAACCCTCAATCACTGCTTTCAATTCCATGCGATTATTGGTAGTGTATTTTTCTGAACCATACAATTCTTTTTCAAAATCCCCACGACGCAATACGACGCCCCAACCACCAATACCAGGATTGTATTTACACGCACCATCTGAAAATAATTGAACTCTTTCACTCATTTTAAAAACCTCATCTTGCAAAGGGCACCCTGAAACTTTTTCAGGCTGCCTGAATAATCATTGATTTAAATTTACAATAAACGCTCTCGCATCAGCATTTTAACGGCATCGGCATTATTCGGCAAAACTTCCACTCGCTGCGGTGCTTGCTCGATATTTTCCCAGCGTGCGGGGCGTGGAATTTTTACATGATCGCCTAATGCTTCGTGCATGGTTTGTTCGAATTTCGCTGGCAATGCAGTTTCTAAACACACCATGATTTCATTTTTTTGACGCTGCTGGCGTGCCACAAATACACCGTCCGCCGTATGCGTGTCAATCATATCTTGGTCGCTATCATACACGGAACGAATTGTTTCTAAACGATTGCGATGTGTACTCTTGCCTGATGTAAATCCCATTGCACGCATGGCAGGTAAGGAACGACTTAAATCGAACCCTTTGCCCGCATTGACTTTACTCCATAAAGCCCCAATTTCAGTGGCATCTCGTTCAAGCAAATCAAAGACAAAGCGTTCTAAATTGGAGGCTTTGGCAATGTCCATAGATGGACTGGATGTTACTGCTACTTCATGCGATGCACGCGGACGATAAATGCCTGTGCTGAAAAATTCGTCCAATACATCATTTTCGTTGGTGGCAACAATCAGTCGATCAATTGGTAAGCCCATTTGTCGTGCGATATGCCCTGCACAAATATCACCAAAATTGCCTGACGGTACGGTAAAACTGATGCGTTGATTGGAAGTTTCGGTGATGGTCAAATAGGCTTTAAAGTAATACACCGTTTGAGCCATAATTCTTGCCCAGTTAATCGAATTGACCGTCCCAATGCTGTATTCTTCTTTGAATTTAGCATCTGCTTGAATGGTTTTCACAATGTCTTGGCAATCGTCGAACATTCCTTTGATGGCAATGTTGATGATGTTTTCATCCTGCAAAGAGAACATTTGGGCACGCTGAAATGCACTCATTTTCCCTTCTGGCGAAAGCATGAATACGCTGATGCCTTTTTTGCCACGCATGGCGTATTCTGCCGCACTGCCTGTATCGCCACTGGTTGCACCCAAAATATTCAAAACTTGCCCTTTTTTCGCCAATACATATTCAAATGCATTACCTAAAAATTGCATGGCAATATCTTTGAATGCCAAAGTAGGACCATTGGATAAACCTAAAATATACAAACCATCTTTTAATTGACGAATAGGCGTGATTTCTGCATTGGCAAAAACTTCTGCTGTATAAGTTTTGTTAATCAAATGACGCAAATCACCTTCTAGAATATCATCAATGAACAGTCGCATGATCTCAAATGCCAACTCTGGATAAGTGAGTTGTCGCCAGTTATCCAGTTGTGCAGTGCTGATTGCAGGATAAGTTTCTGGAACATACAAACCACCATCTTCGGCCAATCCTGATAACAAAACTTCACAAAAAGACATATGGGGCGATTGCCCACGAGTACTGATGTATTTCATGATGATTCCTTATTCTTAAAGTTTCTTTTTATGGTCAAAATACTTCAAAAACAGGTGGCGAAAACAGTATCAAAATACCAACGCATTATTATTTTTGAAGTATTTTACCCATGCATTATACGCAATGATTGACCAACAAAATGTTAGTGTGCAGCAAAAATCCTGCTTGAAATCGCTTACAAAACTGGTGGATGCAAGGATAGAAGCAAATGAAGTTTAAAGCATAAAGAAAATGTGCCACAGTGCCAGTTTTACTATGAAAGCATTTCTCAAAAGTATTGTTGAGGAAAAAATTTCAATCGAAAGGGCGGTACATCAAACCCCCGCCCATGAAAAATACAGCTCTCATCACTGGGTGTTTTTATTGTTCTTTCCAGCGTTTCTGTGATTCTTTAATCGCTTGTTTGGCTTCTTCAATCCCTTCAAAAGCAACGACTTTGGTTGTGCCTGCTTTTTTTAAGTCTTTATAGTGGGAAAAATGAAACTCGATTTGTTTAATCAACTGTTTGGGCAAATCGTCTAATGTTTGATAGGCATTAGCGTTATTGCGGTCGTCTGCTGGTACAACAATGATTTTGTCATCTACTTCGCCATCATCAACGAATTTCATCACACCCAAAATGCGTGCTTCCAAAAAAATGCCTGTGGATAAAGGTTGGTCGGTGATGATAAGAGCGTCTAATTCATCGCCATCTTCGTCCAAAGTTTGCGGAATAAAGCCGTAATTAGTGGGTTTGGCGAAAATTTCTGGTTCAACTCGGTCAAGTTGCATCACCGCTAATTTGCGATTCCATTCGATTTTATGATTGGAACCTGCTGGAATTTCTACTACAACATTGATGATGCCACCATCAACATCGCCAGCGTCTAAAATTTTATTGAAATCTGTCATTTTATTTCTTTCGTTTAAAAACTTTCAGGTTGCCTTTTGTAACCTGAATGGCAGCCTGAAACTATTTTCAGGTTGCCTATTTTATTAAAAATATCTTTCAGGCTGCCTGAAAAGTTGTTATTCAGGCAGCCTGAAAATGCTTTAATCAACAAGCAAATTAACCATACACAGGCAATTTATCGCACAGTGCTTTGACTTTGGCAGCCACTTCGGCGATTACGCTTTCGTTTTCAGGATTATCCAACACATCGGCGATTAAGTTGCCTAATTGGCGTGTTTCTTCTTCTTTGAAACCGCGTGTGGTCATGGCTGCCGTGCCTAAACGAATGCCTGATGTTACAAACGGTTTTTCAGGGTCGTTGGGAATGGCGTTTTTATTCACGGTAATGTGAGCCAAGCCTAATGCCGCTTCTGCCGCTTTGCCTGTTAAGTTTTTGGGGCGTAAATCAACCAAGAATACATGGCTTTCTGTTCTGCCTGAAACAATGCGAAGCCCGCGTTCGATTAAGGTTTGAGCCAAAATTTTGGCATTGGCTTTAACTTGTTTGCCATATTGTTTAAATTCAGGCTGCAAGGCTTCTTTGAACGCCACCGCTTTAGCAGCAATTACATGCATTAAGGGACCGCCTTGTAACGATGGGAAAATGGCTGAATTTAAGGCTTTGGCGTGGTCTTCATTACGACACATAATCACGCCGCCACGCGGACCACGCAAGGTTTTGTGCGTGGTGGTGGTGACAAAATCGGCAAACGGCACAGGGTTAGGATATTCGCCTGCGGCAACCAAACCTGCGTAATGAGCCATATCCACAAACAAATATGCACCGACTTTATCGGCAATCTCACGGAAGCGTGCCCAGTCAATTTCCAGAGCATAAGCAGACGCACCTGCGACAATCATTTTGGGTTTGTGTTCTAACGCCAAGCGTTCTACTTCGGCGTAGTTTAACACTTCGTTTTCGTCCAAACCATAAGCAATGGCGTTATATAACTTGCCTGAAATATTCACAGACGCACCGTGCGTTAAGTGTCCGCCGTGAGCCAAACTCATACCCAAAATGGTATCACCAGGTTTTAGAACAGACGCATAAACCGCCTGATTGGCTTGTGAGCCTGAATGGGGCTGCACATTAGCATAAGCCGCACCGAAGAGTTGTTTTAAGCGGTCAATTGCTAATTGTTCAACCACATCAACATGTTCGCAACCGCCGTAATAGCGTTTGGCAGGATAACCTTCGGCATATTTATTGGTTAATTGCGAACCTTGTGCTTGCATCACGGCACAACTGACATAGTTTTCAGACGCAATCAACTCCACATGGTCTTGCTGACGAGTTTCTTCGGCGTGAATGGCAACCGCTAATTCGGGGTCAAAATTTTCAATGGTGATTTGTTTGGAAAACATTTTTATTCCTTAAATTGAAGAATGCAAAAGATGAAATTATACCGATTGTTTATTGTATTTATTAAAAAATTTGAAATCATGTGGCTTAAAAAAGGCAGCCTGAAAAGTTTCAGGCTGCCTACTATTAAAACGAATGTTTTAAAGGATTAGATAATGTTGATGCCGTCTTGAATTAAGGCGGTTACAGTAACACCAGAATCGGTGTAAGAGTAAGCATGATAGTTTACGCCATCAATTTCAGTGTCTTCACCAGCATTCCAGAACAAGCGTTTGGATTTAATCAGTTTTTCATTATCAGCAAACGAACCATTCATATTGTATTTAGATCCATTCGCACCCAAATCAACAGTATCGTTACTATCGCCGTTAATCATCAAAAGGCTGCTGGTGTTGCCATCAATCACTTGATGTGCCCAGTAGTAACCGTCCAAGTTTGCGGTGGAAGCACTGCCATTCAAGTTAATCAATTCAACATTGTTAACATGATCGTTTTGGGTATGTACGCCAACATTGGTTTTGCCTGTTAATGTCAAAACATCATGACCTTCACCGCCATCAATCAAGCCAGAAAGTTTAGGACCGCCAACACTGATTTGGTCATCGCCTTCGCCCAATAAAACAGTGGCTTTGTTCATCAAATCTTTGCCAATGGTTACCACATCATCACCAGCACCCATGTCGATCATTTCAGCAAAACCAGTTACATAGCCACCGATTTCCAATGTATCATCACCATCATTGGTTTTGATGGTTGCACCGTCGACATTAGAACCGATTTGGATAACATCATCACCATTAGTTACATTGATGGTTGCAGGTGCCCCTGATACATAACCGCCAATATGAACATATGCAGATCCCGAAGCTTTTTCAATACCTAAACTGATAGTCCCTGCGGTTAAATTAGAGCCAATATGCACCAAGGATACACTGCTATCAGATAAGATTTGAGCGGAAGAGCCTGTTACATAACCACTTATCAATATGGTGCTTGTTTCTCCACTTGTATGGATAGTAGAAGAAACTACATTGCCATGACCAGAACCTAAATCCCATAATTCATCCATGGATGTAATGTTGCTATTAAATTCTTCTTGTGAATATCCAATCGCGACAGTAGTAAGACCAGTCCAAGTATGCAAATCAATGTTAGAAGTAGTAACATAACCTGTACTAAGCAAATTATGATTACCATGCACACTTTCTATATTGATGGTTGAAGTATCAATATTGCCAGTGGTAATATTTTTACCACCTTCTCCACCAGTAATTACTGAACGGTTGGTAACATAACCACCAATGGTTAAACTGTCATAACCATCGCCCAAGTGAATGGTGCCACGGTCGATATAGGTGTTCACGCTTAAAACATCATCACCTGAACCTGCGTCAATGATTGAATTGTTGTTGATGTAACCACCAACAGTTAAAGCATCATCGCCATCGCCTAATTGAACAGAAGCTTTGTCAATATTGGAATTAGTCGTTAAGTGGTCATCACCTGCACCCATATTCACAACGGCATTGTTGTTGATATAGCCTTCACCAACAACCAATAATTGGTCATTGCCATCACCCATATCAATGTTTGCAGTTTCAGAAACGGCACCTGTTACAGCAGCATTACCCACACCAACGATTAAAATATCATCGCCATCAGAACTTAAAATGGCTTTGTCTGCGTCTTTGCCATGACCTTGATGTCGTAAGGCAGAAACAACAGGAACAATGCCCCATTGAGAATCTTTGAATAACAAACCTACATCAGAGTTAATGGTTGCATCAACACTGGTTGCACCAAACAACGGTGTTTGGGTAACACGACCGGTTAGTGCACTGGTGGTTTCCATATAACCTTTATTGGCAGTGGCAATTTCATCCCAGTTATCCAAGAATGCAGTCCAATTACCTTCTTCATCAACCGTAGTAACCACATCTTGTGGGCGACCGCAAACATCGATGTAATGGAATTTCACAGTGCTGTTAGGTTCGCCTGTACCAGTTAAGTTGTAAGAGAAGCGGTCTTCTGCACGAGTGGCATTGGTGATTGAAGTAGGATTAGAGGCAGGTTCGTAAGCCACTTCGCCAGATGCAGAAGCCACATTATCCGCAGTGTCTTTATTCGTTGCAGTGACGGTGCTGCCATCTTGCAAATCACTTGCATCAAAATGTAATCGACCAGTTGATTCATCTAACGACATAGTGTCAGAAAGTTCGCCCTCTGTAACATACCAATGATTATCGGCAGTCCAAATATCATTTTCTTCATCGTAGTATTCATCGCCTTTTTCTTTGGCCAAAACGATGGTTTGTTCTTGACCTTCTTCATCGGTGTAAGTAACGGTCATTTCAATGATATCATCAGCATCATCAGGGGTTACATCAGCATCACCGAGTTCACCTACGAGTACTTCTGGTTCGTCAATACGAACATTGACTGTAACCCATTTAACTTTTATTGGTGATTCATTGCCTAAATTGTCAAAAGCTGTTGCTTTGATGGCATATTTACCATCTTCAAAAGAGCCTGGAATACTGTCGATAATCCAATTACCATTGGCATCCGTAGAAGTGTATAAATCTCTAATGGTATGACCTTCCTCGTCCCAAACGACAACATTGATGGTGCCATATTGGAAATCATCTGTTCTAAACCATTCCCCTTTCTCATTGTTATGGTCTGTGGCATGACCTTCAACCATAAAGGTGGGAGAACCATCATCCAACATTAGCGTTTTAACTGAAATGGATGTTCTCAAATTATGAGGAACAGTATAACTTTCCTCTAAAAAATCTCTTACGACCTCATTGGTTGAGGCATTCAAAATTTGAGTATTCCATGTTGAGGTGTGAGAACGATTGATGCCATCAACCTCTATTCCGTGGGGAGTCATATTATTAAGCCGAATAGCACCACCACCTTCAAAAGTTTTAGATAGACTCTCTGATCGACCGACTTCTCGACCATCTTGATCATAGACGACCATAACATACTCATAACTATAAGGATCGTTTCCCAGTGCTTGTTGTTGTCGAATGTAGTCCATTGAAACTCTAGTATTGTAGCTACCTGTTACTTGATATCGAGACATAATAAAAAATTCCTTTTCAAATGTTTATAAACATGAATCATCTTTGAAAGCACAAAGATGAACTAAAAAGAGAACAATGGTGTTCTCGTGCGACAATTTAACATTAAAACATCCTAAACTCCATTTCACAGCAGGGAAAATGCAACACGAAAATGAAGCATAGAAAACATATTCATTTAACTCAATGAAATTACAGAGTTTTTTAAAATTATTTTTTTAATGAATGTTGTTTTTTTGTAACAAAATTTGAATACAGATAATAAAAACGGCAGGAATTTCTGCCGTTTTTATTTTAAGAAAGAGGAATTAGTCTTTAAATGCTTCTATTTGAATTTTAATCGCAGCTTCCGCTGGTGCTTTAAAGCCCCATTCGGTGGGTTTGAGCGTGGTTTTAAAATCACCGCCACAAGCTTCTTTATTTGCCATTTTATTGTGATAGCAATTAAATCTCTTGGCTTCTAATACCACAGGTTTGGTTTGTCCCAAAATGGTTAAATTGCCTTGTACTTCCTTCACCTTTTCGCCATCGAAAATAAATTGGGTAGAAACAAAACGCATTTCTGGAAATTTTACTGCGTCAAAGAAACCAGGATATTCGCCTAAAATGTGTTTATCAAAATCAGGATTGCCAGTATTGAGTTTGCTCATGGGAATGACTAAATCCACAGAACCTTTTTGTTTGGCAGGGTCAAATTGCACTTTACCTTCTAACATAAAGAAACCACCAACATTGGTGCTGGTGCCGTTGTGGTCAGATGCAAATCGGGCATTGGTGTGATGAGGGTCAATCGTATAAGTTGCCGCCAAAGCAGAACTTAAAGAAACGGCAAAAACAGTAGCCAAAAGAAATTTTTTCATAAAAATACTCCTAAATTAAATGGAACGAACAGATTAAGACAAAATAAATACAAAAAAGTTTCAGGTTGCCTAAAAACAGGCAGGCTGAATATTTAATCCCCATATGGGCAATGTATCTGAATGGGGAATGCTTTCAGGTTGCCTAAAAACAGGTAGGCTGAATACTTTAAGCCCTATATGGGCAATGTCTCTGCATGGGAAATGCTTTCAGGTTGCCTAAAAACAGGCAGGCTGAATACTTTAAGCCCTATATGGACAATGTATCTGCATGGGAAATGCTTTCAGGTTGCCTAAAAACAGGCAGACAGAATAGTTAAATGCCCATGCATGGAAAAAGTTTTTTTTGCAAGAGCAATATTCCCAGCATAGGAAATGCTTTCAGGTTGCCTTAAAACAGGCAGGCTGAAAAAACTTTCAGGCTGCCTATGCAGCCTGAAATTAAAGTTTATTTTTTCTCTTTATAAGCAATCAGAAGACTGACCAAGTGCACTTGAACTTGTCTTGATAAATCAGGCAATTTATTTCGCAACATGGTAATTGCATCAGCAAATTTACCTGCTTTGTGCTTTTGTAAAATCTCACCTGCACATTGATGGAAAGCAGCATGAACGGATTTAACATTGGCAAATTCTGATAAATTAGACAAGGATAAACCGTCGCTATTCATCCATTTACCCAAAGCACATAAATGATCTGCACCAACAATTTCAGGGTCATATTCTTCTGGATTTTGTCCTTTAAGCGTTGTTTCCAATTTATCCAACCAAGCGTTGTGTGCAGCAATAACATCAGTTAAATTGATGGTATTTAAATCTGCATCATTTGGAGAAAGTTTTAAAGGAGTATAGTTACCAACCAAAGCTTCTTTGACCCAATGTTTTAATGCATCCATGACAATTCCTTTCATAGTCAGGTTTGAACAAATCAACATCATTTCATTGTGGCTTTTCACAAACAAATGATTAAACTTCACCTGTCGGCTTGTTTAAATTATGGTTGCGTTATCAATCGCAACGCTTGCTTGTGGATTTTTTGTATTTATAAACAGCGAAGCACCACAATTTAAACAAGCCGACAGCAAGTGGGATTATACAATAATTTAAATCTTGTAAAATTTAATATTCGCCGCGTAAAATCGCTACGGCATCGGCTACGGTTTCCACGCCATGAACTTGCAATTTGGAGAAATTTTTCTTGGGCAGATTGGCTTTGGGAATAATCGCACGAACAAAACCTAATTTTTCTGCTTCTTTGAGGCGTTCCTGTCCGCGTGGGGCAGGGCGGACTTCGCCTGATAAACCTACTTCTCCGAAAATCACCGTTTTGGCAGGTAAAGGCTGATTGCGGAAAGCCGAAACTAACGCCAAAACCACTGCCAAATCTGCTGCTGGTTCTAAAATTCGTACGCCACCTACGGCATTTAAAAAGACATCTTGGTCAAAACAAGCAATGCCCGCATGACGAAACAATACCGCTAATAACATCGCCAATCGGTTTTGATCCAATCCCACAGTCAAACGGCGTGGATTAAAACCATGTGCATCGGTTACTAATGCTTGAATTTCCACCAATAAAGGACGCGTCCCTTCTTGTGTTACCAATACACAAGAACCCGCAACATCATCTTTATACCCCGATAAAAAAATCGCCGATGGATTGGAAACGCCTTTTAAACCGTCTTCGGTCATGGCAAATACACCTAATTCATTCGCCGCACCAAAACGGTTTTTAATCGCACGAATCATACGAAAATTAGAATGGCTATCGCCTTCAAAATACAAAACGGTATCGACCATATGTTCCAATACTCGCGGACCTGCAATCGACCCATCTTTGGTAACATGCCCCACAATCAGAATGCTCATTCCAGTTTGTTTGGCAATGCGAGTCAGCTGTGCTGCACATTCCCTCACTTGCGATACCGAACCTGGTGCAGAAGAAATCTCATCAGAATAAATGGTTTGAATGGAATCAATTACGGCAACCTGCGGTTGTTCTTGATTGAGCGTTTGTAAAATGGCAGAAAGCCGAATTTCTGGAAGCAAGCGTATGCCTT
Source organism: Neisseriaceae bacterium (assembly GCA_017645365.1). GTDB lineage: Bacteria > Pseudomonadota > Gammaproteobacteria > Burkholderiales > Neisseriaceae > RGIG9985. Next base: position 12,865 of record JAGCOT010000117.1, on the reverse strand, counting down.
GTGAAACCACGCCTAAACGCTGGGCACGCAAGGCCACTTGTTGAGCCGATTCTTCACCAGAAACATAAAGTACCTGTGCTTGTTGGGAAGCCATGCGTGATAATACTTGCAAAAGCAGTGTAGATTTACCAATACCGGGGTCTCCGCCTAATAAAATCACTGCCCCCGCTACTAAACCGCCACCCAATACCCTATCTAATTCTCCAATACCCGATAAAATTCTAGGAGATTCTTCTGCACTGACTGCGGATAAATCTTGAACTTGCGTTTCAGTTCCAGTCCACGAGCGAAAACGACTATCTTCTTTGTTAGAAATAACGCTTTCAACCAAAGTATTCCAAGCACGACAATGCGGACATTGTCCTTGCCATTTGGAAACAGTGCCACCGCATTCGGTACATTGAAATTGATTTTTTACTTTTGCCATAGGTGTCAGAATAGAGTTACAACATGGATTTTTGTTTGTTTTTGCGTTGTTGTTCTTCGTTTTGAGAAATGTTTTGATACGCTTTCAAAAACTGATTACTGACATAGGTAAGCGTGGTATCAAAACTCATATGAGGTGCTTCTAATAGGATTTTGCTGTTGCCATTTTGATATTCCGCATAACGATTACCTACATGAGGTCTTTGTTTTTTGGTCATTTTGTATTTGCTGGCAAGTTGTGATGCCAATTCATCAAATTTATTTTTTGAATGAAATGTCATTTGTACATATTGCAAAATGCCTTGATTATTGAATGTAAAAACAACATCTTTTAAGCCAGCCATATCAATATCTTGTGCAGGAATACGATACATCGGACCTTGTGAAAATTTGTTAATGCCCGTTTCTTGCCCACGATAGGCTTTTTTTACTTCATTGTAATGGGCTTTATTGATTTCAAATCCCAAAGGGGCAGGATCTGCCCAACATAGGATGGGCCATAAAGTAAGCATTAAAAATAGTTTTTTCATCAGTTATTCTCCAATCATAAGTTTATTTCAGGTTGCCTAAAAAACAGGCAGGCTGAATATTTAATTACCCTGCATGGGAAATGCCCCTGCATGGGAAATGCTTTCAGGTTGCCTAAAAAACAGGCAGGCTGAATATTTAATCCCCATATGGGCAATGCCCCTGCATGGAAATGCTTTCAGGTTGCCTTAAAAAACAGGCAAGCTGAATATTTAATTACCCTGCATGGGAAATACCCTTGCATGGGAAATGCATTCAGGTTGCCTAAAAAACAGGCAGGCTGAATATTTAATTACCCTGCATGGGAAATACCCTTGCATGGGAAATGCCCCTGCATGGGAAATGCTTTCAGGTTGCCTTAAAACAGGCAGGCTGAATATTTAATCCTGCCCCCTGTATGGGAAATGCTTTCAGGTTGCCTTAAAAAACAGGCAGGCTGAATATTTAATCCTGCCCCCCTGTATGGGAAATGCTTTCAGGTTGCCTAAAAAACAGGCAGGCTGAATAGTTAAATGCCTATACATGGGAAAAGTTTTTAAGTTTCCAATAAATGAATTAAATTTTGGAGCAGTTGATGGGCAGATTTGTTGGGCTCAACTTGAAAAGTGTAATCTGCAATTTGCTGATACAAAGGATGTCTTGCATCATACAACTGATGCAGTTTTTCCAAAGGGTCATCAACTTGTAAAAGAGGTCTTCCTTTGTCCATACGAGTATGCTCGTACAACAGATTAGGTTGAGCATAAAGATAAATAACTTGCCCACGACTTTGCAAATAACGGCGATTGTTGGCAGATAGAATAGAACCACCTCCCGTTGCCAATACAATGTTTTTTCGTTGTGTTAAAGTATCAATAACTTTTTCTTCACGCTGACGAAAACCGCTTTCACCTTCCAATGCGAATATGGTGGGAATATCAACCCCCACTTGTTCTACCAAAAACTGATCGGCATCGATAAATTCATAGGCTAAATATTCTGCCAACATCTTGCCCAAAGTGCTTTTCCCAGCACCTGGAAGACCTACTAAAAAAAAATTGCCTGCTATGTTTTTCATAGCAGGCATTGTAACCGAAAAAGGTTATCGGTGATGGATTATTGATTAGTAATCCAAATTACCACCTACGGTGTCAAGAATGCGTGGTGTGATGAAAATCAACAATTCACGGCGTTCTTTGTTGCGTGAACTATGTTTGAACAAGTTGCCCAAAATAGGAATATCACCCAACAATGGAACACTTGCTACGCCGTTGCTGTCTTTTTCAACATAAATACCACCGATGACAATCGTGCCACCGTTTTCAACCATAGCAGTAGTTTCAACGCGTTTCACATTCATACGACCATCGTTATAACGCGTATCCACTTCGTCTTTGTTGATTTTCAGTTTCATGATGACATTGCCATCAGGAGTGATTTGTGGCGTTACAGTCAAACCTGTAACAGCTTTCTTGAAGGTGGTTGATGTTGCACCAGAAGAAGTTGCTTCTTGATAAGGTACATCTTGACCTTCTTCCAACGATGCTTCTTGACGGTCTTGTGTCAAAACGCGAGGACTGGAAACGATTTTGCCCAAGCCTTTTTCTTGCATTGCACTTAATTCAAGACCAATAAGACCAGAAGCATTCACACGAGCAATAGTCAATGCCGTTGTTGGAGCGGTTACATTCAAATTAACATTCGGAGTACCAAAAGTATCTCCAGGACGCATAGAAATTTTATCACCATCAGCAATCATGCCGCCCATCATAGTTGTTCCGCGCAGGCCATTAGTATCATAATAACTCGAAGAACCTCTCATAAAGCCCCAACGAACACCCATTTCACGACTGAATGAATCGGATACTTCAACAATACGAGCTTCAACCATCACTTGACGAACAGGAACATCCAACTGTGTGATCAATTTGTCGAATTTGTTCAATACAGATTGAATATCTGTAACGATCAAGGTGTTGGTACCTGGATCAAACAGAACGCTACCGCGTTCAGTTAAGAAAGTATTGGTGTTGTTTGAACCTCTTCCGTTTGTATCATCGCCTGATTTCAGAATTTCTTTGAAATCTTCAACTGATTTGTATTTCAATTGGAAAGTGCGAGACATCAAAGGACCATTTTCAGTCAATTTTTTGTGCCCTTCGGCAATGGCTGTTTCTTGACGCAACAATTCATCGCGTGGAGCAATATTGATGATATTGCCTTGACGACGCATATCTAAATTGCGAGCCTGCATGACCAAATCCAAAGCTTGATCCCAAGGAACATCTTTCAGATTTAAGGTCATTTTGCCTTGTACTGAATCACTGGCAACAATATTCACGCCAGATTCTTTTGCCAAAATTTGCAAGATAGTGCGTACTTCGACATCTTGGAAATCCAAAGTAACACGACCGCCAGTGAATTTTTTGGCTTTTGGTCTTTCATCCAAAGAATTAAACAAACTGGTTTGGTCCGTAACGCTCACAATGTAAGCACCGTTTTGGCTTTTCGCGTCATAATCCCACATCGTACTATTAGTGCGAATGATCACTTTGGTATTTTTGCCAACGCGTTTCATTTCAACTTTGCGAACAGGTGTGTTGAAATCTGCAACATCATAATTTTTCTGTGCAGAGTATGCCAAAGGCATATTTGCGAAAGTTAAGACCAAATCATTACCAGAGCGTTCAACTTTGGGTTCAGGGTGATTATGAGGCAGTGTGAAGTGCATAACACCTGCATTTTTCTGTGCATTGCGTGAAAAACGCATATCCATAGCAATATCTTTACCACCTTTAACAGGAGCACCATCGTCATGGAATTGTGCAATGGCAGCTCTGTTGCGTTCTTGCTGAACTGCAACATTCACAGGAGCATAACGGCGACCTGCTGGTGCAGCAACAGGAGCAGGAGATACAGCAGGGGCAGGAGATGCAGCTGGGGCTGCACCAGTGGCGTCCAAGTGTACCAAAAGTGAATCACCGCGTTGTTCAACACGATATTGACCTTGTTTGTTTAAAGCCATCACAACGCGTGCACGACCATTTTCAGAAGCAACAGAAATATTTTGTAGCAACGGATCGTTAAATTGCAATACATTTTGTGGCACTTGTAATGATGTACCAGCAAAATCCAAAGCCACACGAGGTGGTTGATTAGAAGTAAAGCCTTGTGGTTGTGTTACATCACCTTGAAACTGGATTTTCACCACTTTTTGATTTTGATTCAGGCTGGACACTTTAATATCAGTGATGGTGCCGGCATAAACTCCGCTCATCAATAAAGATAATCCCAAACCTGACAACATTTTTACAGTTGCATTTTTCATCATATTTAAACCTCTAATTTAGTTAATTGAAAGCGGAACTTCTGCTGGACGATGAACCCATTCACCTTCTGTGTTTTGGATCGTTTCGTCCAAAATAATCTTGTCGGCAGTAATCGCTGTGATTACCCCAAAGTCAGAACCCATGTGATTACCCACCTTAACTGTGTAGACATGATTGTCTACATCAACATAGGCATGCATCTGACCACCTTTTTTCAAAGAACCGACATAACGAATTTTGTCTAAACCGAATCCCTCTAAAATTTCTTTGGTGCGTTTGAAGTCTGGGGCATTGGGACCTTGATCTTCATTGCGTGCCAAAGTTAAGCGTTGGGGATTGAAAGAATGTAATCCTGAAAAAACAGGAGGATCATATTCTTTATAAACAGGAGGTTCTATTGTTTGATGCGGAACCTGCTGACGCTCTGCTTTTAAACGCTCTTCGTCCATCCATTTTCTTAAATCACTGTGAGGAGTACAAGCGACAATCAAGAGAGGTAACAATAAACTAACATACTTTTTCATAGAACGACTCCCTTATTGTTTATTTTCTTCTTTTGGCGGCCAGTTTTCAGCTGCCTTGTATGTGTTGGCATTTGCTTTAAATAACAATTTGCCATCTTTATCTGCTGAAACATTCAAGTTATCCAATACAACAATGCGGGATAAACCACCAACATCTTTGGCAAATTTGGATAATTGCTCGTAACTACCTTTGGTGGAAATGGCATATGGAAGAATTTCCACAGGACCATCGGGTTTTACTGGTTGTGGTGTTGTATTGGTCATTTGCAAACTGTTGTTGGAACCTGCTTGGTTCAATTCTTGAATCAAATTAGGAACCTCTGCATCAGTTGGTAATTGTTTCAAGAGCAAAGCAAAGGCAGCCTGCAATTCTTCCAGTTCTTTTGTCAAGATAGGGAGTTTTGTAGCAATGCCTACTTTTTTAGTGTATTCAGCTCTTAATGTATCCTCGTCCGCTTTTTTGCTTTGCCAAGCTTCATATTGTTCTTTATAGAAGAAAATGTAACCAAACACAAGAATTACAATAGAAATAAGGATACAAACCAACAGTTTAACTGGGAAACTCTGTTGGTAAAGATTGTTAAAATCAATAGATTTTGACGCCATAATGTTACTCCTTCCTATTTCGTTGCCACATCAGATTGTTCAATCTGTGTACCTTTAACCATTTTGACATCCAATTCAAACTCTTGAACACCATCTTTGCTCTTGATGTTTTTCAGATTTGGAGTTTGGAATATGCCTGTACTTGGTAAAGAACGCATGAACATGGCAACTTTATTATCACTTAAAGCATTACCAATGATTTTGTATCCATCTTGGATGGGCTTAATTTCTTTCAAATAAGCACCATCGGGAACCAATGTATTCAAGTCATTGAACATCATGGCAACAACATAACGCTCATTTTGCAATTCTTCGATTTTTTGCTTACGAGCAATAAAGTCTTTTTTGCGTTGTTCCAGAGATTTTACTTCTTCAATCTCTTTATCCAATTTTGCATTTTCATCACGCAAGTATTGGTTGCGACTTTCTTGTTGGTTGATGGCTGTGTTTAAAGCAAACCAAATAGTACCTGCTGCCAATAAACTTAAAATTGCGAAGAGTGCTAACAATTTATTGAACGCATCGCGTTGTTTTTGGCGTGCAATTTCTCGATAGGGCAATAAATTGAATTCAATTAGTTTAATCATGCTAACCCCCTTAATGCCAATCCTAATGCTACGGTGTAACGAGCGGCATTGCGTGCAACTTGTTCGTTGTTGTTGCGACCAGAGAACGGTGCGTGCTCAAATGGATGCACCAATTGAGTAGGAATGCCTGTTTGTGAAGAAACAATTCGCTCAATGCCTTCACATAAACTACCGCCACCAGTTAAAAGCAAGCGTTCAACATTAGCACCACTAGTGCTTAATGTATAGAAGAACTGCAATACACGCTGGATTTCTTGAGCAATTTGCGAACCAAAGGAATTGGCAACATCGCGGAAATTGCCTGGTTTATTCGGCGTAAGTTTCATATGTTCAGCTTCTTCGGCTGAAATTTGATAAATGCGTTGAATATCGCGAGAAAGGTGTTTGCCACCCAAACTAAATTCTTGTTTGTACAAAATACTGCCAGATTGTACAACCAATGCTTTGGTTTGTTCATCGCCTACATCAAAAATGGCAATTACGGAGCGTTCTAACTCTGGAGAACGCGTGTTAATCCAGTAAGAGAAGGCGTTGATACAAGCTGCTGATTCAACATCAATAATGCTTGGTGTTAAATTGGCTTCTTCCATGGCAGCCTGAAAAGGACCGATGTCCTCTTTTTTGGCTAACGCCAATAGTATACCGCCAGTAGATAATGCTTGATAATCGAAGTTAACATCATCGACTGCACCAGAAATTTGTGCTACTTCAAATTCTGCGGCGGATTCTACATCTACCCCAGAGCCTGCATCGTAGGCAAAATTTTGCAATGTTACGGCACTTACAGGCATGCCCAAAATTACATTTTTGGAAACGCTGCCCATACGATTGGCTGTTTGTTGCAAACTTACCACTAAATCATCGGCTTTCAGCAACTTGCCCCCTGAAATAACCCCTGATGCTAATGGCGTAACTGCACAATTTTCGACTTTGATTTTATCTGGTGAGCGACCAGAAATTTGAACCATTTTAACGGAAGTATCACTAATATCGACACCGACAAAAGTCCCTCCGCTAAGGCTCGGCGACACTGTTTTCTTTTTGCCGCCTGATAATTTTCCAAAACTCATTGTCATTATTCCTTCTTACAAGAAACCTAATTTGAATAGCCATAATTATTTAGCTTGGTAGTAGATTATCCTTAATCGTATAATTTATGCAACTTAATTTTGAAAAAAATACGATAAACCATGCTTAAAAAAATTGTTATTACCTGTCTAACCCTTGTTTTTGTGTTGTTTTTGATAGGAATTGGGGTGTTGTCATTTGCCATCATTAAAGTGTATCCCAATCTACCTAATTTAGACAGAATTACTCATTACCAACCCCGTATGCCACTAAAAATTTATTCTTCTGATGGCGTTTTAATTGGTGTTTACGGGGAAGAAAGAAGAGCTTTTACTCCAATTGATCAATTTCCGCAAGTACTAAAATACGCTGTCATTGCCGCAGAAGATAAGCGTTTTTATGAGCATTGGGGGGTTGATGTTATTGGTGTTGCTCGTGCGATTATTGGTAATTTGCGTTCAGGCGGCATTCAATCTGGTGCCAGTACGATTACACAACAGGTGGCAAGAAATTTTTTGTTGAACAATGAGCGTTCTTACGAAAGAAAATTTAAAGAAGCTTTGTTAGCGTACAAAATTGAGCGTTCTTTAACCAAAGATCAAATTTTGGAACTTTACTTTAACCAAATTTATTTAGGGCAAAGAGCATATGGTTTTGCTGCTGCTTCTTCGGCTTATTACAACAAGCCTGTTCAGGATTTAACATTGGCAGAAGCAGCGATGTTGGCTGGGCTTCCCAAAGCCCCTTCTGCTTATAATCCTATCGTTAATCCCGATCGTGCCAAACTTCGTCAAACCTATATTTTGAACAATATGCAGGCGTTAGGGATGATTTCGCAGGAGCAACGCAATCAGGCACATCAAGAAGAATTGGTTTATCAAACAGGTCAATTAGGCATTGATGATAACGCTTTGTATGTGGCGGAAATGACGCGTCAGTTGATGTTTGAAAAATATGGCGAATCTGCATACACACAAGGTTTTCATGTTTATACGACTGTTTCTATTGAAAATCAAAGAGCAGCAACGCAAGCATTAAGAAATACTTTAAGCAATTTTGACAAAGGTCGTGCTTATCGTGGTGCAGAGAACTTTTTGGATCTTTCGCAATTTCCTGATGAGCAAAAAGAGGAAAAAGCTGCCCAACTATTGGCTTTATTTCATACTGTGGATCGCATGGTTCCAGCCGTTGTATTAAATGCAGATAAAAACAGAGTTACGCTGAACATCAAAGGGGTTGCGAAGCCTGTGGTGATGGAAGGCAAGTCTTTGCAATTTGTTCGCAATACAATCAACAACAAAAAGTTTGCCAAACGGCAGTTGCAAGTAGGTTCGGTCGTGCGTGTGGTAAAAAATAAAGATACTTGGTCGTTTGCACAAATGCCTGAATTGGAAGGGGCTTTGGTGTCGATTGATGCACAAAATGGTGCGATTCGTGCTTTGGTAGGCGGTTATGATTTTTATCAGAAAGAATTCAACCGTGCGACCCAAGCGTTGCGTCAGCCTGGTTCGTCATTTAAGCCGTATGTGTATTCGGCAGCTTTGGACAAAGGCATTACTGCAAGCACTATGGTGAATGATGCTCCGATTTCTTTGCCTGGATTAGGTCCGCATGGAAAAGACTGGAATCCCAAAAATTCAGACGGCAGATATGCGGGAATGATGACAGTTCACAGTGCTTTGGTGGCTTCCAAGAATGTGGTTTCCATTCGTATTTTGATGGCCATCGGCACGGATTATGCGTATCGTTATGTGCAAAAATTTGGGATTCCTGCCAAATACCAAGCACCTAATTTATCTATGGTTTTAGGGGCTGGTGTGGTAACACCGTTGGAAATGGCTCGCGGTTATGCGGTATTTGCCAATGGTGGTTATCGGGTAACACCTTATATCATCGATAAAATTTATGACAGTCAAGGGCGATTAGTGGCAAAAACTCAACCTCAAACGGTTGGCAATGTCCAGAATCCTGCACCGCGTGCGATTGATCAACGCAATGCGTTTATTATGTATCAAATCATGAAAGACATTACGCGTGTAGGGACGGCGGCACGGGCTTCTTCATTGAAGCGTTCAGATATTGCAGGAAAAACAGGAACGACCAATGACCAAAAAGATGCTTGGTTTGTGGGTTACACTCCGAAGATTTCCACTGCGGTATTTATTGGTTATGACAAACCACGCAGTATGGGTAAAGTGGGTATGGGCGGGACGATTGCCTTGCCTGTGTGGATTCAATATATGCGGCACGCATTGAAAGGGATTCCTGTGAGCAATACGCCGATGCCCGCAGGCGTGGTGCGTGCGAATGGGGAATATTATCTCAAAGAATGGCAACATACTAATCCTGCTTTGGCGTTGGATAATCGTAGTGATGAAACGGACGAAGAGATGGAAGGGGAAATTTTAGAGCCTGTGGCGACTGGTGAAGCGGGAACCGCTGAAACGCATAGTGGCGGTGATGTTGGTACGCCTTTGCAACCGACTAATATTGAAAATCTGTTTTAATCTTATTTTGAATCTTGTCGAAAAACCACGCGGTAAGCGTGGTTTTTTATATCAACAGGCAGGCTGAAAATTTAATCCCTATGGGCTGGGAAATGCTTTCAGGTTGCCCTTAATTATCAAACAGGCAGGCTGAAAATTTAATCCCCATATGGGCAATGTCCCTGCATGGGAAATGCTTTCAGGTTGCCTTTAATTATCAAACAGGCGGTCTGAAAATTTAATCTCTATGGGCAATGTCCCTGCATGGGAAATGCTTTCAGGCTGCCTTTAATTATCAAACAGGCAGGCTGAAAATTTAATCCCTATGGGCAATGTCCCTGCATGGGAAATGCTTTCAGGTTGCCTTTAATCATGAAGCAGGCAGGCTGAAAATTTAATCCCCATATGGGCAATGTCCCTGCATGGGAAATGCTTTCAGGTTGCCTTTAAGCATGAAATAGGCAGCCTGAAACTTTTTTGCATAGCAGACAATGATTATCTTGGTAAAACGCCTTTCATGCCTTGTGCCATTTTCAATAATTTACCCATGCCACCGCCTGCAAATTTTTTCATGATTTTTTGCGACTGTTCAAATTGATTAAGCATACGATTGACTTCCTGCACACTTGTGCCAGAACCCAATGCAATACGCCGTTTGCGAGAAGCTTTGATGATTTGCGGATTGGCACGCTCGGTTGGGGTCATGGAGAAAATAATTGCTTCTGTGCGTGCCATTGCTTTTTCTGCTGTGCCTTCGGGAATTTGTTGCGACAGTTGTCCTAATTCACCTGGTAATTTCGACATCAGCGATTCTAAACCGCCCATTTTTCGCATTTGTTGAATTTGTGCTAAAAAGTCGTTGAGATCAAATTTTTTGCCTTTATGCAATTTTTTAACCATGGCGGCGGCATTTTTTTCGTCAATGCCTTTTTGGACATCTTCAATTAAAGAAAGCACATCGCCCATGCCCAAAATGCGACCTGCCAAGCGGTCAGGGTGGAAAGGTTCTAATCCTGTGATTTTTTCACCAACACCCACGAATTTAATGGGTTTGCCAGTAACATGACGCACGGACAATGCCGCACCACCGCGAGCATCGCCGTCCATTTTGGTCAGCACAACGCCTGTTAAGGGTAAGGCATCATTAAAGGCTTTGGCAGTATTCACCGCATCTTGCCCCAACATGGAATCCACAACAAATAAAGTTTCCACAGGATTGAGTAATTGATGCAAGAGTTTGATTTCGTTCATCATTTCTTCATCAATCGCCAAACGACCTGCCGTATCCACCATTAAAACATCAAAATAATGTTTTTTCGCATAATCCAAGGCAGCCTGAACAATATCCGCAGGCTTTTGCGAAACATCGGATGGAAAACATTCTATGCCTACTTGTTGTGCCAATAATTTTAATTGTTCAATCGCCGCAGGACGATACACATCGGCAGAAACCACCAAGATTTTTTTGCGTTGTTCGTTTTTGAGTAAATAAGCCAATTTGCCGACCGTAGTGGTTTTCCCCGCCCCTTGTAAGCCTGCCATCAAAACCACTGCTGGCGGTACGGCTGCCAAATTTAAAGCACTGTTGGCATTGCCCATCAATTCGGTTAATGCGGTATTGACCACGCCGATAAACGCCTGACCGGGCGTTAAACTGCCAATCACTTCTTGCCCCATGGCCCGTTCTTTGATGGTATTCATAAAATCTTTGACTACGGGCAGAGCCACATCGGCTTCTAATAAAGCCATGCGAACTTCACGCAAAGCATCTTTAATGTTGTCTTCTGTGAGTCGTGCTTGACCACGCAAGGTTTTCGACAGTTGATGCAAACGACCAGAAAGGTTATCTAACATGACTTTTTCCTTTTTTGATGTTGAATGTGATTTCAGGCAGCCTGAAAAAAGGGTTCATTCTACACGAGAATAAGCAAACAGGCAGCCTGATAAGCTTTTTGTCTTATATGTAACAATTTTAGTGAATATGCCACTCAAAAACAGGCGATATATCTTAATGAACGCAATGCCTGTGTTAAGATTGGCTCTCTACTAAAACCAAAAGGGATATTTTATGAATCATTTAGAAAGTCGTGATTACGATTCTTCTCTTCAGTATGACGGTCGTTTGAGTGATACTGCCTTGCAGTACTTAAATTCTGCCAGCAAATGGGCGTTGTGTTTTGTGATTGTTAGTGTTCTTTTTATGTTGTTTGCATTATTTAACATCAAAGATGTTTCAGATGTGATTGAGATTGTTGTGGGTATTGTTGTGGCTTTTTTTGCTTGGAAGTATGCATCCAATGCCAAGCAAACTCAAAGCAATGCCGATATGACATCGCTGGCACAAACAACCGCATCATTAAACACCATATTGATTATTATGGGCGTGATTACCATCATTGCTTTGGTTCTTTTGTTTATTGGTGCAATTATTGCTTTACTTGCGGCATTTTAAAGGAGAAGAAAAATGGATATTTTGCATGAATTAGAAAAATCCGCCAAATGGTCGAAAATTAACTCCTATTTGTACTTGCTGTATTTGATTCTCTTCATTTTAGGCGTAGTATTTGGGATTTTTGTATTGCTGAAATCAGCAGTGTTAGGCGGTGCAGTGCTTTTAATCGCTGGTACTTTGTCGGTTCTTTTTTGGATTATGCGTAAAGTATTTTTGAATTATTCATACGCGGCACAAGATGCGATGCAATCCTTATCGCCACAGGTGATTGATGAAGTATGCCGTTGCCAACGCAATATTTTTATTATGTACAGTGCGTGGTACATCATTGGTTTGGCGATTGCAGCCATTGCCATCCTCATTGCCATCGTTTGGGTAGGAAGTTTAGGGGCTGTGGTGCGTTGATCCAACTTGTTGTAAACGAAAAAAGACGAATGAATATTCGTCTTTTTTTTCAGTAACGCCAATCTTACATCAACATAAAGTGTCGCAATAATTTTTCAAGATGATTTCTGCTGAAAACTTCGGTTTTAATATTCGTTATTATCTCCATTGAATGCTATGAAAGGCAGAATATGGATAAAACCAAGTATAAGATTGTTCACTTTGCCTATGGGAAGTGAAAAATGATAGGTTTTGCATGGGAAATGTTTTGGCTTATGCCGAAACTGCGTTTTAACTTCACTTCGTTCGTAGAAACTCGTTTTGATTTCATCAAAACTTCGTTTTAGCTTCGCAGAAACTCGTTTTGACTTTGTCAAAACTTCGTTTTAGCTTCGCAGAAACTCGTTTTGATTTCATCAAAACTTCGTTTTAGCTTTGCAGAAACTCGTTTTGACTTTGTCAAAACTTCGTTTTAGCTTCGCAGAAACTCGTTTTG
>JAGCOT010000116.1 GCA_017645365.1 Neisseriaceae bacterium | reverse complement strand
TCGGTTCGCCCTGAAACAAACGCACCACAGCACCAATGGCATCTAATTGATAATCCAACTGTTCAAATTGCAAATTCATCGTGTGCCGCCTTATAAAGTTTCAAAATCAATATTGGCATCTTGCAACTGCAAAGCAGTATTGACTTTCAAGGCATCATCACCGTTGAAAATCTTATCCAAAGCAAACACCTTGACAGGTTTGGCAGGCAAAATTTCGTCCAATAAATCTTGATGATATTGTTTCAACAACAAAGCCGTTTTGCGTGTTTTTTGATGATTATCGAGCCACACAATGCTGCCTGAAAAATCAAACGCATCAGTTAATTGAAAGCCCAAACGCAAGGCGATTTCATACGCCATATTTTCAAGCGTTGCACCGTTTTGCACTACATCTTGAAAATCCGATAACAAATCTAATTGTTGCGTGCCATTCAGGCTGCCTGAATTTAATCTGTCATTGCGAGCCTGCGTAGCAGGCGTGGCAATCTCCTTATTTGTTAGATGAGTTTTCCACTGCTTAAAATGGCTTTGGGCTAATTTGAACACCTTAAAGCCTGTGTCTATGTTTTGATTAGGATTTTCTGCTTTAATTCTTGCCCCAGCACGGCGTATGCGTTCTTTGGCGATTTCGGCGATTGTGGCAAATCCTGCTTTTGCCGCTTCGCTTTTTTCGTCCGTCTCTTCGGGCAGTTGCACGCAAATATAACGGCGATTGCCGCCGTCTTCGGCATTCAGTTGCATTACAGCATGGGCGGTTGTACCACTGCCGGAAAAGAAGTCGAGAATAATTTCTGAGTTATTTTTCGTAAAAATTGTTGTGCCTAAAACTATTTCTCTAACCAATGAAACTGGTTTTGGAAAAGAAAATATATTATTTAAGTTGATGCTTTCTAAATCTTCCGTTCCATTTTTATTTAAGTGTTTCAATATGCTATAAAACTTTGTTCCATCTTCGGAAACTTTTCTTAATCTGCCTACAATATGCCCCATCTCCTTTTTGATTAGAACATACTCTCCATTTTGTAATCCGTCATCAATTTCTTTCTTTTTGTCTATTCCTTTTATTTCTTCTATTTCTTCATATAAACAAGTCCCATATTTACCAAATTCTTTACGAAGCCAATCTTCTTCAATCCAGTATTCAATATCATCTTTAATAACTTTTTTACCACGAATATCCTTTGGTTTATAAATTCCCTTGAATAAATCCGAATTTTTTGTGTAGATAAATAAATAGTCGTGTCCTTTAACGACTTTTTTCGCCAATCCTCCGCCCTCTGCTCTAATAACAACCATTTCAGCAAAACAATTCTCTTCCCCAAACACTTCATCGCAAAGCAATTTAAGTTGTGCTTGCTCATTGTCATCAATGGAGATAAAAATCACGCCGTCATCGGATAAAAGGGTTTTGGCTAAATGCAAACGGGGCAACATCATATTGAGCCAGTTTGAGTGATAATGCCCATTGTCTTTGGCGTTTTTGCGAAACGCTCCCTGAAAAACGCCATCTCGTTTAAGATAACCCTTGTCGTCCGTATCGCCCACTCGGCGGGCATATTCTTCACGCGTTTCGCTAAATTTATCGGGATAAATAAAACTGTCATTGCCCGTGTTATAAGGCGGGTCAATGTAAATCATCTTCACACACCCAGCGTATGCCTTTTGCAAAATTTTTAAGGCTTCAAGATTTTCTGCTTCAATAAATAAATTGTGCGTGTCGTCAAAATCAACACTTTCTTTGCGACAGGGAATAAGTGTGTTGGTGGTTGGTTCTTGCAAAACACGATAAGCACTTGCTTTGCCAGCCCAGTCTAATGTGTAGCGTTCGTTGGCAGGGGCAAGATTGCTTTCGCCTAATATGGCTTTGAGTTTGGCAAAATCTATTTGATTTTCGCAAAATATTTCAGGAAATATGGCTTTGAGCCCTGCGATTTTGTCGGCTAAATAATCACTCGCTTGAAGATGGGTTAAAGATGATTTATCATCAGAATGTGTATAATTGGCTTGGCTTGGCTTGGCGTATCGTTTGTCATTTTTCTGCCCCTTGTCTTAAATTGCTGAAAATGGGCTATTTTAACAGAATTTAATCTACTTGATTGGCGTTTCAGGCAGCCTGAAAATTCCATAATCCATTAAAATATCCCTTTTTTCGCACACAAAAAAATGTTTCACTACCGCATACTGATTGCCGCAGGTGTGTTGCAGATTATTTTGCTGTTTCTTTTACCTGCACTTAATTTTTTAATCAAGCCATTGTTTCGTATAAAAAAATGGCGTTTTATTGCTTTGTCTTTATTTTGGACAGTATGCACCGCTATTTGGGTTGCGAGTATGTGGCGGATTTCGCCGTTTGGTTTTCGCACAGGGGCGGGCGTTTTGTTGTTGTTGATTTATGCACTTTCAACCGCTCTGCCGTTGTGGCTTATTCGCCAAATCTACCGTTTCAGGCAGCCTGTAAAAAATGCCGACAAAATATTGCGTATCATTGCTATCCCCTTGTTTTTAATGTGGTTTGTGTGGGGCGTGGTGTCGGCTTATACGCCGAGAACGGTTTATTATTCTGCAAACACGCAAAAAACGCTCACAGAACCCATTAAAATCGCTTTAATTGCCGATTTGCATTTGGGCAATTTAATCGGCAATTATTCTCTACAACAATTAAATCAAATATTAAATGACGAAAACCCTGATATAGTCTTGCTTGCAGGCGATATTATTGATGATTTGCCTGATGTTTATCGGCAAAAAAATATGGAAAAAGAATTTGCCCAAATTGCGGCAAAATACCCTGTTTATGCGGTTTTGGGCAATCACGACAATTATCGTGGTGTGCAAGCGGAAATTGAAAACGATATGCGAAAAGCAGGCGTAATTCTGTTGCGTGATGAAAGCGTTTTGTTTGAAGATAAAATTTGGCTTACAGGAAGACGAGATAAACAAGAAAAACAAAGACTTAAACCGCATAAGTTGATAAACGAAACCATGCGACAATCGAACAAACCTTTAATTGTGATTGACCATCAGCCTGACCAAGCCCCAAATAACGCCGCCGCAGGTTTTGATATACAGTTGAGCGGACACACGCACGCAGGACAAACCTTTCCTGCAAATTATGTTATTCACTTCTTTCAGCCGTTTGTGTACGGCAAGTATGATATTGATAATATGCAACTTTTTGTAACAAGCGGCTACGGACTTTGGGGCGTACCACTGCGAATAGGTACGCGTGCGGAAGTAATGATGATTGAGTTAAAATAAGGTTTAGTTGATACGAAGTATCAATCTTTTACGAACTTCGTAAAAGTAGATGACGAAGTCATCAAACCGCAATTTCTACGAGCCGCAAGGCGAAGTTAAAATAAAGGTTTCAGGCTGCCTGAAATAACTATATTTTTGCATTATTTTGTATTACGGTGTAATATATTTACCGTTTATTAACATACGGGGTAATACAAAATGGCAACGGTAAGTATTCGTTTAGATGACCAAGAAAAAAGCCAGTTAGAAACATTGGTTGGCAATATGGGCTTGAATTTATCTACTTTTTTTCAAATTTATGCCAAACGCGTTCTGCACGACCGCAAAATTCCTTTTGAATTAACGGCATTAGATGAACCGTTTTATTCAGAAAGCAATATAAAACAACTTATTCGAGCCGATGAGCAAGCAAAAAACGGTCAAGTGATACGAAAAACAATGGCTGAATTGGAAGCAATGGAAAATGCGTAACATTGATTTTGTTGCAGACGCTTGGGAAGAATATGTTTCTTGGCAGAATGAAGATAAAAAAACACTTAAAAAAATCAATAAATTGCTTAAAGAAATGACCCGCACACCTGAAACAGGCGAAGGGCAACCTGAACCTTTGAAAAATGAACTTTCAGGCAAATGGTCTCGCCGTATTAACCTGCAAGACCGTTTGGTGTATTCTTTTACTGATGAAATTATCACGGTTTATCAATGTCGTTGGCATTATGACGACAAATAAACCGATAAGCGTTTCAGGTTGCCTGCCATGAATCCATCCATTTTTGGATTTTGCCAGAATGAATATTCCAAGACCATAAACCATGTGTTTCGCTATTTTCCAGCCCACGCAAAAATACATAACGAATGTGCAAGCTAAAATCGTCTACCATTCGATGTTTTAAATAGTGGGTGAGTGCCACCGCATAAATGGCAGCCTGAACCACATAATGATGTTCTCGCATCGCTTGATTTAAGGCTTGTTGATGATAATCTTCATCATGATTGCCCAAGAAATTGGATTTGTAATCGAGTAAATAAATATGCTTTTTATTGCGGTAAACCACCAAATCCATCGCCCCATTCATGGCGGCGGATAATGTTTTTTCAGGCAGCCTGAAAAGGGAGGATTTTAAATCATCAGGCAATAAATCAGGAATTTCATGGGCTTTAAATTGCCAGTTGTCGGTAAGAAAACTGGGTTCTTTTAAACATTCGTGAGGAGCGGTTTGCGATAAGGCAAAGCCTTCGCCCAAATCCATTTGACGAATGCGATTGAGTAAATGGCTTACCGTTTCAATCAAAACATCATCTTCTTCGCTTTTCCAAAAAGAAAAATCTTTTAAGTGTTGCTGAATCATTTGTTGACAAGATGTTTCGCTGGCATCTTTATGAAAATGAAAATCTTGCAAAATTTGATGCAAACAATCGCCCGCTTGGGCACCTTTGGGAAAAGCATGAATAGAACCGTTTTCAGGCTGCCTGTTTGGGTGAAGAGAATTTTCAGCCTGCCTGTCATGATGATGGTCATCGTCATCACCACGCACATCATCGTATAAAATTTCTTTGGACGATTGCCTTACCCAGCCTGTAAAACTGGTTTGATAACGGCAAGGCGGATTTTGATTTTGATAACACGCCGCTTGATAATCTTGAATTTCTGTTGCTTGCGGACTGGGGCTTAACGCCGAAACTGCGTTTTCAGGCTGCCTGAAAACCATATTACCATTTGATTGTTCAACCATAGCAACAATGGCTTCATGGGTTTTTTGGGCATTCGGAAAGGCTTTTTTCAAAAGCCCATCTAACGCATTATTCTTTTTTTCTAACTCATTGTTTTGGGCGATTAAAACCACTGCTTCTGCCGCACGCGTCAGTGCCACATACAGTAAACGCACATTTTCAGCCCTTGTGTCGTGTTTGATTTTTTCTTGATTTTCGTCTGCGATGTTATCTTTATGATGCAATTCATCATCCAATAACTCTAACTCTTTGATTTTATTGTTGCGTTCTTCATCACCATTCACAAAAGGACAGTACACCAAAGGGTATTCCAAACCTTTGGACGCGTGAATGGTAACAATACGCACCAAATGTTGATCACTTTCTAAACGCAGTTGTTGTTCTTCGGTTTCTTGGCTATTTTCTTGGGTATTTTGGATTTGTTCTTGTAACCACGCCAATAAAGACCATTCACCGATAATGTTTTGCGAAGCCTGTGAAATCAATTCAATCAAATGCAATAAATTGCCAAAAGCACGCAAATCTCTTTGTTGGATTAAGCGTGTTTCAATGGCAATCTGCTGATTAAAATAACGCCATGCCGATAAAAATCCGCGACTTCGCCAAATGTCCTGCGTTTGGCGAGCAATTTCAATATGCTGTGCGATTTGTTGTTCATTTTGATTGAAAGCCATCAAATCTTGTGCCGTATCTTTGAGCAGGCAGCCTGAAAACACAAAACGCCACAATTCCACACGATTGGGTTCTAACCAAAACTGCATCAAAGCATACATGGCAAGTGCTTCATCAGATGAAAAAATGTTTTCTCGCAAACGCAGCGTACTGGCAATATTGCATTGTTTTAAGGCAGCCTGAATTTGTTTTGCCTGATGGTTGGAACGCACCAAAACCGCAATATCACCTGCTTGCAAAGTGCGATTTTGATAGGGTATTTTTTGATTTAAAACATGGACAATGTGATTGGCACAAATTTTCGCATGATTTTGTCGTATTCCTTCTGCATGGATTTTTTCTTGCAAATCAGCAGGCAACAGCCAAGTCATCGCTGGCAGATGGGTCAATCGACTTGCTTTTCGATGGGCTTTAACGGGCTGAAATTGAATGATGTCATCACTTAAAAATGGGTCAGGGCGAACATCAAATATTTGATTGACTGCTTCCACCAAAGCCTGATGGGTTCGATAATTGGTGCCCATCGTGGTTTTTAAAGCATGGTTTTGTGCCGCTGCATAGGTTTTCATGTCCGCACCACGAAAACGATAAATCGACTGTTTGGGGTCGCCCACCCAATACACGGCTTTGTTTTGGGCGACAAAGGCAGCCTGAAAAATGGCGTATTGAATGGCATCGGTATCTTGAAATTCATCCACAATCAAAGCGTCCCACGAATGGGCAATTTTATCTTTTAAAGAACTGTTGGGCGTTTGCAAGGCTTGATATAAATCCAAAATCAAATCATCAAAATTGCGTTCACTGTGGGTGTATTTCACGCTTTTGAGTTGCCGATTTAAATATTTGAGTAAGCGATAATGCAAACTGATTTTGGCAGCCTGAAAAGTGGTTTGGTATTGTTCAAATTTTTCATACACTTGGGTGTAAGCATAAAAAATTTCAGGTAAATCAAGATTTTCATGTCCTAATTTTTGGGCATCTTTTTTTAAGGCTAAACCGTAGGAGGTAAATTTGCTGCCATGCGATTGCAACGATTTGCTGTTTGAGTCGCCATAAAATTGTTTTGTATAAAAATTCTGCCAAAAAACAGAAACCGTGCGTTCTTGATAACTATTGCCGTTAAGATATTTTGCTTTGATTTTTGCGATGGCATCAAGGGCATCTTGTTGTGAAAATTGTTCGATAAAACGCTGATATTCTTCTTCAAAAAGCAAATAATTTTGATGATTTTGTTGAGCGATGTTTTCATCTATGGGCGGTAAATGACAAGTTTTTTCAGGTTGCCCAATGTATTTTTTGACATCATCAAATAATTTTTTCCAAGTTAAACCTTGCTCCATCACCAATTTTGCCGAAGCAGCATCGTTGGCAACTTCGCTTCGCCAAAAATCTTCTGCCATTTGACGAATTTTTTGTGTCCTGATGTATTCGTCCAAAACCCATTGAAACGGCGTACCACACAAAAACGCATCATCCGATAAAACGCGTTTGCAAAAACCGTGAATGGTGTCGATGGTTACCGAATCAAATCGTTCAACCGCATGGCGTGCTCTTGCTTGAATGATTTGCCATTTTGCTTCATCAGAAGAATGAGTGCCGTCTGCGAAGGATCCGCCGTCCGCGAAGGACTCAGGCAGCCTGAAAAGTAAATCGTTTAAAAATGAATCATTTTGGGCGGCAGCCTGAAAATCCGCAAAACTTTGATGATTGCTCAACATCACCAATCGGCTTCGCAGACGATTTTTTAATTCTGCCGCCGCTGCTTTGGTGAAAGTCAATACCGCAATTTTGGCAATCGAAAATTTTTCCACAATCAGCAAACGAGCAAAAATAGAGGCAATGCCATAAGTTTTTCCAGTACCTGCCGATGCTTCAATCAAATTGCTGCCCGTAATGGGAATGTCAAAGGGATCAAAATGTTTCATGTTTTTGAATCAGGTAAAAAGGGACAAGTAAATCATCAATCAATTTTCGGAATAAATCTGTATTCACAGGCAAATCACTTGGAGAAGAATATTTTTCGCTACGGAATACCGTTTTATTTTCAATCGCATTGGCGATATATTCATTCTTTGACCATTCTGCGACTGTGTCGATGTCTTCCCATTCTTTATTTAAACGCTTTTGGGCAATATCTAAACTCAATTTAGGAAAAAACGGCAAGGGCAAAACCAAGCCACGCCAATAATATTCGACCCAAGCATTCAGTAGTTCTTTCGCTTTTTCTTGGTTGATGGGTAAAAATTGAAGATGCCCATCTGGATCTGCGACAAAAGTGATGATTTCAGGATTGGAAACCGATGCCACTAAATGATGCACATAAGCGTTGATTTTTTGTGCTGCGTTCAATTTTCCATGCAAAAAAACTTGCTGTTTTTGGGCATTGATGTTTTTCAGGCTGCCTGAAAGCGATTGAATGTGAAAAGATTGTGCAGGTAAATACGGTTGAAACCAATGATGATTCATGCTTTTGATTTTAACTTGCCAATTTTGTCGCGTGATTTTGCCCAATTCTGCGGTAGGGAAAACGCTTTGGAAAGTCAGTTGCTTTTCTACTTCTTCAAAAGAACGATGATTCAATCGTGCTTTAATATAAGCATCGGCAATTTGATCATAAATGCCATAGTTGTTATGGGCGTTAATTTCAAACGGTTCTTCATCAGACAAAACATCCTCCATATAGGGTGCTTTCCATGCTAATTGATGTTGTAACCAAAAGCGTATTGGATTTTTCCAAAATTTTAAGAATCTTGAAAAATCAATGGTGTCTGTCGTTGCTTGCAGTGGTAAATCCGCTGAATAAAAGGCTTCAATCATCGTGCGATTTTTTAAAGCATCGGCATAATCTTGACGATAACTTTTCAGGCTGCCTGAAAAATAGCGTTCATCAAAGGGATATAAAGGATGTTGGCAAATCCAATCGGTAGATTGCTTACGATTGGTGCGTTTTATCAAAACATCAACCAATTCAGAAATGACCGATGACATGGCGAAATCTTCGCCTGTACGCACATCTTTGCCAACATACGATAAATACAAACAATCTCTTGTACTCATCAAAGTTTCCAAAAAAAGATAACGATCGTCTGCACTGCGTGAGCGGTCGCCTTTTTGGGGATTTTGTAGCATCAAATCGAATGGCAAAACATGGTCGCGGCGGGGAAAACTATCACTGTCCAAACCCAATAAAGCAATAAAGCGAAAGGGTAGGGCACGCAAGGGAACCAAACTGCCCAAAGTAATCCCAGAACGCATCAGATATTGATCGGACGAAGTTTGATGCCAAGTAGATAAATGAGCCATCGCCATCGCTACCGTGAGTTTGAATGTGGCTGGAATATTTTCCCGCCATTGCTGCATTTCTTGTCGTAACATGGCTTGACCGTGTTTTGCTGCTTCATTATTCGGTGCGTTGAATAATTGTTCTGCGGTATTCAAAATACGCTCAATCCACACTTCAACCGTATCATTTTGAGCATGCAGCCATTGATGACGAATGTCTGCCAACGATTGCAATAAATGTAAAGCCTTGTGCCAACGCGGTAAATCATTCATCGAAATTTCAAGTGTTGTCATGTTTTGCCAAACTTGATTTTCAGGCAGCATGAAACTGGCTGTAATGTTGTTTAAAGCACGACGCCAAGTAAATAAATCATCATTTCCGCCTGCTTGCTGTCGTTCTTCTTGATCCCAAGCAAAATGCACATGGGTTTCTTTCCACAATGCTTGCAAAATAATGCCATCGTCTAATGTAAGTCCAAAGCGTTGCAAAACACATTCATTGTTCAATAACGGCATCACCGTGCTGATTTCAAAACGAGCACGCAAGAAAATCAACAAGGCTTCCCAAGCCTGCATATAACTATCGGCGTGTGTGATTTTGGTATCCGCCAAAGAATAAGCCAAGCCATCATCACCACCAAAAACCGCATCAACCAAAGAAGCGTAGCGTTCAATATTCGGCGACAAAATAGCAACATCGTCCAAACTGGCATCAGGATGATTATCTAAAAAGGAAAACACTGCATCTTTAACCATTTGCAATTCACGCAAAGGCGTATAAGCACTGTTGATGATGATGGAGTCATCATCGTCTTTCATGGTGTGTTCAGATAGATTCGATAAATCACGCAAATCCAAAATATCTTTTTGAATGGCGTGCAAAATAGAATCGTCATGATTTTCGTCCGACCAAGACTGCATATCATTTTGCGTATCACGCAGGCTGAAAAAGGTTTGTTTGTTAATCGCTTGGTCATAACTGATGGGATTGACCTGCTGAAAAAATTCGCGTCCTTGCTGTCCCCATAAGGCTAATAGGGGATATTTGCTTGAATTATCGGCATCTTTGCGGGATACATCTTCCCAAAATTCCTTACAAGGATTGAGTGCCAAAAAATGAATATGCGTATGCTGTGCCAACGCACTCCATAAAGATAAATAAATCGGTGCAATCGCACCTACGGCAAACACAAACACTCTTTCAGGCAGCCTGAAATGAGGCGGCAGTTTTTCTTGCTGCAAACAAGACAATAAAGCACTTAAACTGTGTTCTCGACTTTGCGTCCCAAGCGATTCCTCTAAATAAAGCCACAAATCTTTTTGCCAATTTTCAGAGGCACCTAAACCCAAAGTTTGATTGGATCGCCAAGATTGAATCCAATCAGGACGATATACCGAATATTGATTCAATAATTGAGCCAATTCGCCTGATAAAGCATAATCTGCCGTCTGATACGATTGGCAATACTGACGAATTTCCGCTACATCAGTATTTTGAATCCATTGGAGAACTTGCCAACGCAGAGTAGCTGTATTAAAGGGATTGTGTTCAGAAAGACTGTCGGCAAAAAAAGAATAATTACGATACATCAACTGCCAAAAAAAAGCCGCAGTATTGGGATAATCAATATTCATCGCTGTTCCCATAGAACGAGCAATGCGGCGATTCAAAAAACGCTTGGTTCCAGATGCGTTTAAAACAATAATTTCAGGCGTCAAAGGATGCTTTAAACACAATTTGGGATTATCCAAAAGCGAAATCAAAATATCCGCCAAAATTTCCGTACGATCCGATTGATGAACAGTTAATGACATGATTTTTTACAATAGTTTTGCTGATGACTATTTTACCTGTTTTAAACATATAAAAAAAACGGAGGATTTTTCGATTGAGCTATCTTCTTCAAGCTGTTGTTCATGTAAACATCGGTCAGTTCTGAATTGTCTTTAAAATCAATAATAGAGTAGGGGAGTGAAAATTCAATCCATTCAAGGTCTAAAAAATTGCATATAAACGACATCACCCTGTTTCATGTTGTTGTTTTGCGACAATGTGCCCAAATAAGTGCCTTCAATAAAGCCTCTACAATTAAAAGACAGCTTGCATCGTGATACAATCGCACCTTAAACAACAACAACACATTGAACCACACATCTTCAATAAAAATAAAAATGATATTTCAATCCTTATTCCCAAAATCAGTGATCGCAATGCTTTCCAGTTTGTGCCTGCTTTCAGGTTGCGATTGGGTGATGAGTCAAGCCAATGCGGTGAATACCAATATTCCACAACAAATAGTAAAGCCGTCATCTCCAACACAAAACACCCATCCCAAACAGCAAGAAGTTTTGCTTCAAGCACAAAAACTGATGGACGGCTACTTTTATGATGAAGCCTTATCCTTGTTGGATTCTGTGGAAAATACGACAGAAATTCAAAATTTACGCCAAAAATGCCAAACACTCAAAAACGCTTTGGTTCGTTACGAAGGTCGTCATTATCATGTTTTTTTTCATAGCCTGATTGTCGATACCAGCAAGGCTTTTGACGGTGATTTTATGCAACAAGGCTACAATATGTACATGACTACCGTCAGCGAATTTCAAAAAATGTTGCCTTTGTTTTTAGAGCAGGGCTTTATTTTGTATGATATTGCCGATATGGTGGAATTTAAAGATGGTCAAGCCATTCCCAAAGATATTTACCTGCCAGAGGGCAAAAAGCCATTAATCATTTCGATTGATGATGTCAATTATTATGAATACATGAAAACCGATGGTTTTGCCAATCGTTTAGATGTGGACGATGCGGGCAATGTGGTTACCATTATCAAAGATGAAAATGGTCAGGAAAAAATCACTTACGATGGTGATGTGATGCCTATTCTTGATGACTTTGTCAAAAGGCACCCTGAATTTTCATGGCGTGGTGCCAAAGGTATTGTTGCGGTTACAGGTTATGAAGGGGCTTTTGGTTATCGCATTACAGACCACGATAAGTACAGTGAAGATGAAATCAATCAAATGCGTCATCAAGTCAAGAAAGTGGCAGATGCTTTGCGACAAACAGGCTGGAAAATGGCCAATCACAGTTATACCCACAATCGTTACTGGGCAAACAAAACCATGACCATGAATCAATTAGCTTATGACATCAATAAGTGGCAGACTGAAATCGCTCCTTATGTGGGGAAAACCAATATCATCATCACGCCGTTTGGCGTCAGTTACGACCCACGCGATCCACGCTTCCGTTATATTGTGGATAACGGTTTTAATATTTATTGCCCAGTGGGTTCGGATATGAGCGTTACGGTAGAAAAAGATTATATGCTTTTCTCACGACTGAATTTAGACGGCATCACCATGATGGCATATCCACAACGCATGAGTCGCCACTTTTTTGAACCCGAATTGGTTTTGGATGCGGAGCGTCCGCCATTGGTGCTACAAAAAATGGTACAGAAGAAAAAATCATCAGGCTTTAAATCGCAGGAAGCAATTCCTGAAGAATTTCTTATGCCTTTGAATCCTGTTTTAAGCCAAAAATCAGAAATATCGGCTGAACAATTTCCATCGGTTCAACACCATGCGGAAGAACACTCATCTTCACAAGCCCCGCAAGAAGATGTTCAATTAACAGTTACAGAACAAACAGAACCGCCGAAAACGGAACATCAAACACCAACGGTTCAAGAGATTATCAAAGAATTCGTTGAAGAATAAATTTCAGGCTGCCTGAAAATAATAGGCAGCCTGAAACTTTTATACCATCCAAAATAAATGAATTGAACAGGCAAGCTGAAAATATTGATTGTAATAATTTGACATAATACACATTATTGGAAATTCTTGTTGTAAAAATACAATACGCATAATCGGTGTGTTTTTTTTAAATTTTTGGAGTATTTATGACGATCTTAATCATTAATGGTAAAAAAGTAAGCCCTAAAAAAGGCAAAGTAAACAAAGTTGAAGTTAAACAAGGCGATTCTGTGGAATTGTTGGATGCAAATGGACAGCCAGCCAACATTCAAGCCGAAGTTTCGGGAGAAGATTTAATTATTTACGATGAAAATGGTCAAGTTGAATGGGTGATTGCTCAATATCAAAACGCCCCACAATTAGCGGCGATGATTCCACCAGCAGGCAATCCAGCAACAGAGGCTGTTTTGGCATCTGAAATGGGCAATAAGTTTAGTACAGGCATCACAGCGGTTGGTGGATTGCTTCTTATGGGTGGTGCTATTGCTTTAAGTTCTAACAATGGTGATGAAGATGATGAATCTGTTTCCATTCAAGAAAATGTTAAAGGAGCTTCAATTACCAATGTCAAACCTGATGAATTAGACGGCAACAAGATTTCGTACACTATTTCAGATGATCGTTTTGAAGTGAATAAAGACGGCACCCTGAAACTTAAACCAAGTCTTGCATTGGACTATGAAACAGAAGAATCGGTTACCGTTGAAGTTACTGCCAAAGATGAAAATGGTAAAGAAGTTACTAAAACAGTCAAAATCAAAGTTGAAGACGATAAATCAGACAATCCCAATCGTGAGCCTGATTTAAAATTGGGTAAAGATGAAGTTTCAGTTAAAGAAAATATTCAAGGTGAGAAAATCACCAGCGTTAAATTTACCGACCCAGATGGCGATTCACCCATTTATGAAGTCAGCGACAATCGTTTTGAAGTGGTTTCAGGCAGCCTGAAACTCAAAGATGGTATTGCTTTGGATTATGAAAAAGAAAAAACGATAACCGTCAAAGTTACCGCCAAAGATGGGCGTGGACTTCAAGATTCTGAAACGATAAAAATTACTGTTTTAGACGACAAATCTGATAATCCTAATCATCCCCCTACCCTAACGCTCAGCACATCTGCGGTTACGATTAAAGAAAATGCCAAAGGGGCAAATATTGCCAAAGTTACAGGCAAAGATGACGATGGCGATAAACTCACTTATACCGTTTCTGACAATCGCTTTGAAGTGGATAGCAAAGGCAACCTGAAACTAAAATCAGGTCAATTCTTGGATTATGAAAAAGAGAAAAATCTCACGCTTAAAGTTACCGCTTCTGATGGCAAAGACAGTGTTTCCAAAGAGGTAAAAATCACGGTTACCAACGATACGGCAGATGACGCAGTAACGCCACAACCTAATAACCCACCAGTTTTAACATTGGACAAAACCACAGTTTCGATTAAAGAAAATGTTCAGGGTGCCACCATTACTGGTGTTAAAGCTACGGATAAAGATGGCGACAAAATTTCTTATTCTGTTAATGACAACCGCTTTGAAGTGGATAGCAAAGGCAATCTGAAACTAAAATCTGGCGTTGCTTTGGATTATGAAAAAGAGAAAAATCTCACCGTTAAAGTAACGGCGAATGATGGAAAAAACAGCGTTTCCAAAGAGATAAAAATCACGGTTACCAACGACACGGCTGATGACGCAGTAACGCCACAGCCTAATAACGCACCAGTTTTAACATTGGACAAAACCACAGTTTCGATTAAAGAAAATGTTCAGGGTGCCACCATTACTGGCGTTAAAGCTACGGATAAAGATGGCGACAAAATTTCTTATTCTGTTAATGACAACCGCTTTGAAGTGGATAGTAAAGGCAACCTGAAACTAAAATCAGGTCAATTCTTGGATTATGAGAAAGAAAAAACCGTCAATTTAACCATTACCGCCAAAGACAGCAAAGGTGCGTCCGCTTCAAAAACACTGAAAGTCAATGTAGAAGATGTGAATGAAAAACCTAATATGGATTTGGGCAAAGCCGAAGTAACGGTTAAAGAAAATGTTTATGGTGCCAAAATTACCAATGTTACCGCCACAGATCCAGATGGAGATGAGATTTCTTACACCGTTTCTGACACTCGCTTTTTAGTGGATAACAAAGGCAACCTGAAACTAAAATCAAGCACTGCTTTGGATTATGAAAAAGAGAAAAATATCACGGTTAAAGTTACCGCTTCTGATGGCAAAAACACTGCTTCCAAAGACATCAAAATTACCGTAGAAGATGATCAATGGGAGAATAATCATGAACCCGAATTGGAATTCTTGAATACAGTTAGATATGTTAAAGAAAATATTCAAGGTGCGGAACTCGATACCCTTAAATTTACGGACCCAGATGGCGACTACCCTATTTTCACTGTTTCTGACAACCGTTTTGAAGTGGTTCCAAGCAAGCAGAAACTCGATGATGGACTTGCTTATACCGTAAAACTATAAAGATGGGCTTGCTTTTGATTACGAAGCAGAAAAGCGTGTGGAGTTTAAAGTTATCGCCGAAGATGGTCATGGTGGGAAAGATTATGTAAATGTATACTACCTTGTGGAAGATGATACAGAATCGGATTATATCAATGAGAAGCCCGATTTAGAATTAGGTGAAAATCATGTCTTGATTGGCGAACATATTCAAGGTGAAAAAATTACCAGCGTTAAATTTACCGACCCAGACGGCGATTCACCCATTTATGAAATCAGCGACGACCGTTTTGAAATAGTTTCAGGCACCCTGAAACTCAAAGATGGTATCGCTTTGGATTATCAAGAAAGTAAAACGGTAACCGTTGAAGTTGCCGCCAAAGTTGGGCGTGGTCTCCAAGATACTGAAACGGTAAAAATTACCGTAAGACCTGAACTGTTGTCTGATATTGCATCAGGTATGGAAATTGCTATTTTGAGCGACACCACAGGTTCTATGAAAGAAGAAATTGATATGGTTCAAGAACAAGCACTTGAAATTGTGAATACTGTTTTCTCAAGATACTCAAATGCTCGTATCGGTGTATTTGGTTACAACGACCCTGATGTACAAACTTTCTCTGATTTGAGCGACGACCGAACAGTAGTGGTTGATGCTATCAATGAACTTTATGCGATTGATGGTGGCGATACCCCTGAAATGACCTATCATGGTATCTTTAATGCTGCGGTAACCAATTGGGGGAAAGATTCAGTGAAACGCATCATTATTTTTGGTGATGCTCCTCCCAAAGATGCCGATTTTAAAGACAAAGCATTGGCCGCTTTGCATATTTCTGATACTGGCGATGCAGAGCTTGATTATATTCAAATTTATGCTATCCAAGTTGATGATAATGCTGAAACAGCAGCTGTATTTAAAGAATTGGCAGAATTAACAGGTGGTAAATACATCAAATTGGATTCGGATTCGGATAATGTTGCTGATGCTATCTTCGATTTCGCCAATGACGGTACTTCCAAAGACGATACCATCGTAGGTAACGATAAAGACAATACCTTTGAAGGCAAAGGTGGCGATGATACATTACACGGCGGTTTGGGTTCTGATACCTACATCGAAGGTCCAGGTGCTGGAAAAGATACCATTGTCGAAATCAATCCAGATGGCAAAGATACCAATAAAATAGATTTCACAGGAAGTTCTTTTTACGACTATACTTTCGCACGCAATGGTGATGATTTAATCGTTACAGGGAAAGATAATTCCGTAACTGTAACTGGTTTCTATGATCATACAGACGGTCATAAAGTTGACGATTTTGTATTCGATGATGCTGCCATTGATTATGCTATGGCTGTTTTATATGCTGATGCTCAACAGGGTAAAACCATCACCTACACCAATGTAGACGAACATGTGAAAAAAGCCACCCTGAATGGTAAGCAATTATTCATCGTTGCCGAAGATGATGCAGTGGTCAAAACCTCCGACACACAAGATGTAGTAGTCGTGAATGGCAACAATGTCGAAGTGAATACGGGTGCGAATAGCGATAAGATTTACATCAACGGTTCAGGCAAAATCGAAGGCGGTGCGGGTTCAGACGAATACTTTATCTGCAAAAACTTTGGCGAAGTAAAAATTTATGATCAAAGTGGAGATTCTGAACAACTGCATTTTAGCAGCCACAATCTCAATGATTTGTTTATTTCATGGGAAGATAAAGATTTGGTATTGAAATCGCTTAAAAATCCATACGATAGAGTGGTAATTGAGCAACAAAGTGAAGATTCCCACCGTATTGAAAGCATTGATTTTAAAGACGGTTCAGAATTAACCTTTAAAGAACTCGAATCTGCTGCAAAAATTTATCAAAACTACAACTACGCCGATGTCGCCGCTGATGCGTCTATTATGGACAGCATCATGCAACAAATGCACCAGCAAAACTTGATTTAAGGTAACGAGCAAAAAAACGGACGAGAAATCGTCCGTTTTTTTGAATTCTTCTTTATTTTATTCTCGATGGTAAGGATGATGGTGCAATATAGATACTGCTCGATATAGTTGTTCTGTCAGCAAAACTCGCACCAATCCGTGCGGTAAAGTTAAGTCGGACAAGCGAATCATCTCATCGGCTGCGTTTTTTAGGCTATCTGCAATACCGTCTGCACCGCCAATAATAAAACAAGGCGATACGCCGTTGTGTTGCCACTGATCCAAAGATTGCGATAAATCCACCGAAGTTAATCTTCGACCTCGTTCATCTAAAACAATTACTCGTGAACCTGCTGGAATAGCGGCTCGTAATCGAACTTCCTCCGCCGCCCTACCCTGTTGTGCGGTAACGCCACTCCCTCTTTTTTCTGGCTTGATTTCTTTGAGTTGAAAATGAATATCACGACCAAATCGTTTGGCATATTCCGCCACTGCCTCATCAACCCAATGAGGCATTTTGCTGCCAACCGCCAATACTGTAATATTCATGGCTAATCAGCGTTACGCGAAAGATGTTCGCCTTTCCACAGGGTTTCGATATCGTAAAATTCACGCATTTCAGGGAGCATCACATGAACCACTACATCGCCAGAATCCACCAAAGCCCACTCGCCTTGATCCAAGCCCTCTATCCCCAAAATTTCTACGCCCGCTTTTTTCCATTCTTCTTCAACATTGCTTGCCAAAGCCTTGACTTTACGACTGCTTTCGCCAGAAGCAATAATCAAATGCGAAAATAAAGGCGTTTTATCAGCGGTTTCGATCACGGTAATATCCACTGCCTTGATGTCTTCCAAAGCGGCTATGGCGATTTTGATGATTTCTTCGATATTTTCCATAAGTTATTCCTGTTTTTGATACAAATGATTTTCTTGAATATACGCCATTACAGAAGGTTCAATCCATTGATGAACATCTTCTCCATGTGCAATGGCTGTGCGAATTTGAGTAGAACTGATATTTTCAGGCTGCGTGGGTAGTAAAATGATTTGCCTTGTCGCTTGGTTTTGCTCTGCGTGCTTTTGCCCTTGCTCCAAAAGCGTTTTGGTGATGTTTTCCGCATCAGAAAAATCATCATGACCGCGACAAGCAATCGCAAAATTGGCAATATGAAGCAATTCCTGATAACGCCTCCATGTATGGAACTGTCGCATGGAATCACTCCCCATCAGCCACCACAAGCCAACTTCTGGCATGGTTTGTTGAAAAATCGTTAAAGTGTCGATGGTGTAGGTTGCCCCTTGCCGCACAATGTCAATATCACTCACACTCAAACGCGAATCACTTTCTGCCAACAAACAACACATCTTCAAACGATGTTCTGTTGAGGTTTGGGTTGGATTTTTATGATACGGCTGACCTGCGGGAATTAAAATCACTTCATCCAATGATAAAAAATCTGCAAATGCCAAAGCCATTTGTCGATGGGCAATATGAGGAGGATCAAAAGTGCCTCCAAAAAAACCAATTTGACGCATTTTATTTACCAATACAAAAACGGCTAAAAATTTCGCCCAGTAAATCATCAGGCGTAAATTCGCCTGTAATTTGATTCAAAGCATTTTGTGCCAAACGCAAATGTTCGGCGAATAAGTCCAAAAATTCTGTACAAGAGGCAGCCTGAAACAATTCTTCCTGTGCCAAACGCAAGGCGTGAACATGACGAGTTCGTGCCAAAAATAAATCGTCATTTTCTCCCTGCCAACCTGCTTGTCGTAAAACCAATTTTTTCAATAAATTTAAGCCTGCCCCTGTTTTAGCAGAAATGTAGACCGTATCACGAATATGATCATGCACAATACGCGGATTTTCCTCGCGTAAATCAATCTTATTGACGACTTCTATTTGATGAATATTTTCAGGGAGCCTGTCTAATAATTCTTGCGTTTGAGGATTGATGCCTGTGCCATCGGTTAAGATAAATGCAATATCCGCATGATTGACTGCTTCCCTACTACGCTCAATGCCCTTTTGCTCTACGATGTCATCAGTTTTTCGTAACCCTGCTGTATCTACCAAATGAATTGGAACACCATCCATCACAATTTGTTCTCGAATGGTATCGCGTGTAGTGCCTGCGATGTCGGTTACAATCGCCACTTCTTCGCCTGCCAAAGCATTGAGTAAAGACGATTTACCCACATTCGGAGCACCCAAAAGCACAACATTCAAACCATCTCGCAAAACCACACCTTGTCCTGCGGAATCCAAAACTTGACGCACACGATTTTGCAAATCTTGCAATCGTTCTAATGCATTGGTATCTTGCAAAAAATCAATTTCTTCTTCGGGAAAATCCAACGAAGCTTCAATCAGCATACGCAAATCAATTAAATCTTGAACTAATGCGTGAATTTGATGAGAAAAAGCCCCTTTCAGGGAGCGTGTTGCCATGCGTACAGCTTTGGTACTGGTGGCTGCAATTAAATCGGCAATACTTTCAGCCTGCGTTAAATCAATTTTGCCATTCAAAAAAGCACGCTTGGAAAATTCCCCTGCTTCGGCTGGTCTGGCACCCAATGCCAAACAACGAGATAGCAGCATTTGTAAAACCACTGCCCCACCATGTGCATGCAATTCAATCACATCTTCGCCTGTAAAACTGGCAGGATTAGGAAAATACAGCAATAAACCGCTGTCGATGATTTCGCCATTTTCATCGTAAAAATCTCGATAATAAGCATAACGAGGCGTGATGTTTTGAGATGATTGCGTTAACGCTTTTGCAATAGACAAAGACAGGCAGCCTGAAAGACGAATCATGCCCACGCCACCTCCTGTGGCGGTCGCAATGGCTGCAATGGTGTCGTGCTGAATAGTTGTCGTCATAAATCAATACTGTTCTTTGAAGCGTTTTTTGATTTCATCATGATTTTGCGGAAAATGAGAACCGCAAAAAACATTTTTAATGGCATAACGGATTAAATCGTAACGATTTAAAGCACTACCCGTTTCTTGCCATGAAGTATTACGCGTTTTAATCCAGCGATGATTGACTGTATCGCCAAAAGCAAAGGCTTTATAACGCCCTGTATCACAATGTACCCCTTCTGCACTGATATTATTGAACCCTGACGGACTGCGTAAATTCAAAACATAACGAACGGTTCTGTCTTTTGCCATGTAAGGGGAAGTCAATAATAAAAACGGCGTTATTTGGGATTGATTGTCAATTTGAAATGAAAACCAGTTGGCATCTTGTAAATCTGGAAAAGACGGCAAATCTTCTTGTTGTTCTTCCCATGGTTTTTCATCAAAACCTGAATTAAATCTGGGTTGATTATCGGCATAAACCGCCACAGAAAACAAACACAAAAAACAAGTACCCCACCAACGAAACATGATTTTCCTTTTTCAATCAAAGAGATAAAACACGCTATTCTATATGAAAACAAAAGCAGCGTAACAAATTGATTACGCTGCTTCAAGCATGAACAATGCTGATTACGCTTCGCCTTCTTTCTTACGCAAACGCAAACCCAAATCACGCAGTTGTTTGTCATCAACATGGTTGGGAGCTTCTGTAAGCAAGCATTGAGCCCGTTGTGTTTTGGGGAATGCAATCACATCGCGAATAGATTCTGCACGCGTCATCAATGTTACCAAGCGATCCAAACCAAATGCTAAACCTCCATGTGGCGGAGCACCGTATTTCAGATTGTTCAACAAGAAGCCAAATTTATTCTGTTGTTCTTCTGGGCTAATTTTTAATGCAGCAAACACTTTTTCTTGTACTTCCGCACGATGAATACGAATAGAACCACCGCCAATTTCCCAGCCATTGAGCACCATGTCATAAGCTCGTGCCAAGCAATGTTCAGGGTCAGAAGACATTAAATCTTCATGTCCTGCTTTGGGAGAAGTGAATGGGTGATGCATGGCTGTCCAACGATTTTCTTCTTCATCGTATTCAAACATGGGGAAATCCACGACCCAAAGCGGTTTCCACTCATCAACAAAATAACCGTCCGCAGGACCATGCTCATGACCAATTTTGACACGCAAAGCCCCCATAGATTCATTCACTACTTTGGCTTTATCTGCACCAAAGAAGATTAAATCGCCATTTTGTGCCCCTGTTTTTTCGATAATAGTTTTTAAGCAATTTTCGGACAAGAATTTAACAATAGGCGATTGCAAGCCACTGTTTTCATCATTGGTGATGTGATTGACATCGTTTACTTTGATGTAAGCCAAACCTTTTGCACCGTAAATGCCAACAAATTCGGTGTAAACATCAATGTCTTTGCGAGAAAGTTTTGCACCGTTTGGCACTCGTAATGCCACCACACGACCATTTGGCAAATCCGCAGCGGCACGGAAAACTTTGAATGTTTCTTGTTTCATCAATTCGGTCAATTCCGTAAATTGCAAGGTTACACGCAAATCAGGTTTATCCGAACCATAATAGAACATCGCATCAGCAAAAGACATACGCGGGAATTCGCCTAAATCTACATTCATGGTATCCTGAAAAATCTTTCTTGCCATGCTTTCGGCGATATCCATAATTTCGTCTTCTTCCAAGAAAGAAGTTTCCAAGTCAATTTGCGTAAATTCAGGCTGCCTATCAGCACGCAAATCTTCATCACGAAAACATTTGGTAATTTGATAATAACGGTCAAAACCTGCCACCATCAGTAATTGTTTAAATAATTGTGGTGATTGTGGCAAAGCGTAGCAATATCCAGGATGAACGCGAGACGGAACTAAATAATCACGCGCCCCTTCTGGGGTAGAACGCGTTAAAACAGGCGTTTCAATATCAATAAAACCTTGTTCGTCCAAGAAACGGCGAACGCCCATGGCAACCTGATAACGCAAACGCAGATTGCGTTGCATCATTGGACGGCGTAAATCAATCACTCGATTAGTCAAACGAACATTTTCAGATAAATTTTCATCATCAATTTGGAATGGTGGTGTTGCAGCGATATTCAACACTTCGATGTTTTTCGCCAAAATTTCAATGCCGCCTGAAATCATGTTTTCGTTTTTCGTACCTTCGGGACGCAAACGCACACGACCTTCCACCGATAATACAAATTCATTACGCGAAGAATCCGCCAATGCAAATGCATCAGGGGTATCAGGGTCAATCACCACTTGCACCATACCCTCACGGTCGCGTAAATCAATAAAAATGACACCACCGTGATCACGGCGACGATGCACCCAACCTTTAACGGTTACGGTTTGATCTAAATATTGCTCATCAATTAAGCCACAATAATTGGTACGCATATTGAAGTTACCTTGTTTTTAATGTTTAAAAATCATGTTTGTTTCGACAGAATTATTTTCAGGCTGCCTGAACCCTTATGTATTGCCGATTGTTTTCGGCTCGGCAGGTGATGTTGTTGCGTTGGCATCTGGCATCACCATACCCAAAGAAATCACATATTTTAAGGCGTCATCTACGCTTAAATTCAGCGGTTTAGTATCGCCTTTTTTGACCATAATATAATAACCGCCTGTGGGATTGGGGGTTGTTGGCACATAAACAGGAATGTATTCATCATCAGGCAAAGCATCTAAAATCGCATCAGGCAGGCTGCCTGAAAGGAAAGCAATCGTCCATACATTTTCATGCGGAAACTGTACCAACAATGGCGTTTTAAATGACTGCCGAGAATCCGATAACAGCGATTCAGATACTTTTTTCACCCCTGTATAAACCGTTTTGACCACAGGAATATGACCAAAAAACTTATCCCACATCTGAATCACGGTACGACCAATTAAATTGCTTGCTAAAACGCCCGTTAACAGCAAAATCAACAAAGCCAAAATCAGCCCAATACCAGGAATATGAAAACCAAACAAGGATTTAGGTTGCCATGCCACAGGCAGGAAATTCAATAAAATATTGGATTTCGTTACAATATAATTGATGGTCCAAATACCAGCAATGATGGGCAACCAAACCAAAACACCTGTCATCAGGTGCTTTTTAATGCTAAATCTTTGTTTTTTATATTGATTTACCATATTTCATTCCCCAATGCACATTTAAAATCATGCACAGAACCCGACATTATAGCCCTTATCTGTATGTATGGTCGATTAAATTCGACACAAAATTCAATCATTGATGAGATAAAACAATAAACATGGTTCACCATCGCCCAAAAACTTGTCAAAACAGTGAATTTTATGCACAATGACACCAACAGTTCTGTTGCAGAATCTGTTTATTCTCAAATTTACGATACGAAAGGAATCGTTATGAATCTCAAAATTAACGGCATCAATATCGATATCACCCCTGCTCTTCGCGAACGCATTGAAAAAAAATCAGAACGCGTTTTGCGTCATACCGACAGCGTTATTTCCGCAGCCTTTACTTTGACTGTCGAAAAACTACAACACAAAGCGGAAGCCGATATTCACATTGCTGGTAAAGATTTGCATGTAGAAGCGGTGGAAGAGGAAATGTATGCTGCCATTGATGTTTTAATGGATAAATTAGATCGCATGATTATGAAACAAAAAGAAAAAAGCATTGCCATTGCTAAACGGGAAGGTCATAAAATTTCTGACGAAGCTTAAAATCAATCGTCAATCTTTTCAAAATCCCCATCATTGGGGATTTCTCACTTTCAGGCTGCCTGAAAATTTGAAAAACCTAAAAAACAAGCAACCTGAAAAACCATTTGAATTTCAATAACAATTTATTTTCAGGCTGCTTAAAAAACATTCTCAATGGAAATCAAAATGATGGATAAACAATCAAGCAATTTAACGGAAATCATTCAAGCAGAAATACAAACCGATTCTCATTTAATGTTTGATGGTCGTGTTATTCAAGTTTTTTTGGATAGCGTGCGTTTGCCTGATGGAAAAATCGCTACACGAGAAGTTGTTCGCCATCCTGGTGCTGTTTCCATATTAGCCACTACGCCTGATAATCAAATTATTTTAGTTGAGCAACATCGTTATCCCTGTGGTGAAAATTTATTGGAAATTCCCGCTGGAAAATTAGATATTGTTGGGGAAAATCCCAAAAATTGTGCTTTGCGTGAATTGGCGGAAGAAACGCCATACACCGCACAATCCGTTGATTTAATTTACACCTTCTACACATCAGCGGGTTTTAGTGATGAAAAAATGTATTTGTATCGAGCCCATAACATTCAAGCCAACAGTACCGCATCTTGTGATGAAGATGAATATTTGCAACTGCGTACCATGACACAAAAAGAAACTCTAAATGCACTAAAAACAGGCAAAATTAAGGATGCAAAAACCATTATCGCCATGCAATTTTGGCTTTCTAATCAATAAAAGAAACACTTGCAAAATGGGTAGATGTGAGCACAGTTCAAAGTTGTAGTCGCATAAAACAAGGTTTGTTTCACAAAGTGAAATCTTTTATTCGCAAAGCGAATAAAAGGAGATGACGAAGGTTTCTGTAAGCGAAGCGAATCTAAAAATCGCAAATATAACAATAAGTTAGATGATATTTTGAGCAAGGAACAATGCAAAATATGCCACAGATGCCATTTTGCATGGGTTTCTAAAAGTAAGTTCTACCATCATAAAGACAAGTTGTCTTTGTCTATCAAAAATTTTTGTTACACTGTATCATTCAGTTTTTCAAAAATTACTTCATTTTTGGAGTTTTTATAGTGAAATCCTTGTTATTAACTTCTTTATTCAAGCGATTGTTCTTGGCTTTCGGAATAATCGTCTTGATTGTCTTGATTTATGTAACGGCTGTGTGATATGAAAATCATTTTGGAGAATATTACGGTTAGTTATCGCCGTTTTCCTGCGGTGCACCACATCAGTGCCACTTTTCAGGCAGGTGAATCGTGGGCGATATGTGGTCCGAATGGTGCTGGCAAATCCACCCTACTTCAAGCCATTATGGGATTAACGCCTGTCAACAGCGGTCGTGTTACTTTAAATAGCATGACGCTACAAGATATTGCTTATATGCCCCAATTATCACAAATTGATCGCTCACAACCGTTATCAGTTTTTGAATTAGTGGCGATGGGTTTATGGTATGAAATTGGCTTTTTTTCAGGTTTAAGCAAAACACAAAAAGAGCGTGTTTATCAAGCATTGGAACGCGTGCGAATGGAAATGTTTGCTCATCGCTTTATCAACGAATTGTCCAATGGTCAATTTCAGCGTGTTTTGTTAGCAAGAGTATTGGTACAAAATGCTAAATTTTTATTGTTGGACGAACCTTTTAATGCTATTGATGAACAAACCGCTCATGA
This sequence comes from Neisseriaceae bacterium, assembly GCA_017645365.1. Taxonomy (GTDB): domain Bacteria; phylum Pseudomonadota; class Gammaproteobacteria; order Burkholderiales; family Neisseriaceae; genus RGIG9985. Next base: position 4,001 of record JAGCOT010000116.1, on the reverse strand, counting down.
ATTATCCAACATACTTGACTCTTGTTGTCAGCAAGGGCAAGGCGTGATTGCAGTTTTGCACAACAATGATTTTGTTTTGCGTCATTTTTCGCACACTCTGTTGATGGCACGCGAAATGATCGCATCAGGCAAAACCCATCAAGTATTGACCCCAGAATATTTAAAACGCTCTGCTTTATTTCGTCAGGATTCGATTGATGAAGAAGCGTGGTGTGAAGAAAAGGAAGACGCATGAACCACATCATCACGCCATTTATTGAATTTGAATTTATGCGACACGCATTGATTTCCGTTATTTTTTTATCGTTATCTGCTGTTCCTGTGGGTGTATTGTTAGTGATGCGGCGAATGAGTTTGATTGGCGACGCCATGAGTCATGCGGTTTTACCAGGTGCAGCAATCGGTTATATGTTTGCAGGATTGAGTTTACCTGCAATGAGTTTAGGTGGATTTATTGCTGGTTTGCTGATGGCGGCTGCCGCAGGATTGGCGGGGCGTTTTTCCACTTTAAAAGAAGATGCAAGTTTTGCTGCGTTTTATTTAGGTTGTTTAGCTTTGGGGGTGGTTTTGGTCAGTCGAAACGGCAGCAGTGTAGATTTGCTGAATTTGCTTTTTGGTTCTGTGCTTGCGGTGGATAAAACATCACTCATTTTGGTGAGCATTGTAACCTCTATCAGTATTTTGCTTTTAGCGATTATTTACCGTCCTTTAATTTTAGAAAGCATTGACCCATTATTCATGCGAACTGTTCGAGCACGCGGTGGTTTGTGGCATTTATTGTTTTTAATGTTAGTGGTCATCAATTTAGTAGCAGGATTTCAAGCGATGGGCACCCTGATGTCGGTTGGATTGATGATGATGCCTGCCATTTGTGCTCGTTTATGGGTTTTGCGGATTGAGCATGTTTTATTAACTTCCATTGCTATTGCGATTGGTACGAGTATTTTGGGATTACTGCTTTCGTTTTATATCAATTTACCGTCTGGGGCTTCGATTATTTTGGTTTTGGCTGGTTTTTATTTGTGTTCTTTAATCATGGCACCATATGGCATGATTCTTCCACATATACGCTCCAAAAAACACCATCGGACGAAACATGATCGCCATGACTTCTGATGAACTTTATAACCGTGCTTTGCACTATTTATCCTTGCGAGAATATTCACAGCAAGAATTACGGCAAAAATTGTGTCGATTATCTGATGATGCTTCGCTGATTGAACAAGTTTTACAAGAGTTATCAGCAAAGCATTTGCAATCGGACGAACGCTATGCCGAAATGTATGTTATGTCCTATCAAAACAAATACGGTATTTTGCGTTTAATGCACGGATTAAAAAACAAAGGAATTTCCGAAGAAATTATTCAACAATACCTATTTCAAAATCAGGAAAAAGAAAACGAGTTGCAACGTGCTGTTCTTGTTTTGCAAAAGAAATTCAGGCAGCCTGAAAACCAAATCAACATGAAGCAAAAGTACGCTCGATTTTTGGCTTATCGCGGATTTGATTCATCTGTTTGCTATCAAGCCATTCGTTTGTTTATACAAGGTACTGATGAAATCTAAATATTGTATAGATACAGTTTCAGGTTGCCTGTTTGATGGCGTCAGTCATTTTTATTTTAGAAATAATACAAAGGCAGCCTGAAAGGCGAAGTTTTTCTTAACTTGGTTTCTTTTTGAAAATTTAGTATTTCTGCATTGTGAAAAGTGTACAATCCAAAAATTTGTTGACTTGCTTTTCATGGAGCACTTGGATATGACGACTCACGCCAAAACCGTTGCTGTGATTCTATCGGGTGGTGTTGGACAACGGATGAACATTGATTATCCCAAGCAATTTGCCAAAATTGCTGGGAAAACTGCGATTGAGCATACTCTTTCAGTCTTCCAATCGCATCCTCAAATTGATGAAATGATCATTGTTTCCCAAAAAGACTACATCGAGCAAACTGAAGAGATTGTTGCCAAAGCGGGGGCGAGTAAAGTCAATCGCATTATTTTTGGTGGTCAAGAGCGTACCGATTCCACATTATCCGCTGTCATCGCCTTATCTGATTATGCTGATGATTGCAAAATACTCGTACACGATGCGGTTCGTCCATTGATTTCAGGCGATATTATTTCAGCCTGCATTGAGCAATTAGACCATTATCAAGCGGTTGATGTGTGCATTCCTGCGACGGATACCATCGTTAAAGCCGATCCAAATAGTTTAGAGATTGAAGAAATTCCGCCACGCAAATTTTTTTGGCAAGGGCAAACGCCACAAGGTTTTCGGTTAGGCACCCTGAAAAAGGCGTATGAAATTTATCAAAATTCAGATATTCAAGGTACTTGCGATTGTTCGATTGTTTTAAAAACCTTGCCAAATGTTAAGGTGGGCATTGTTCAAGGTTCAGAAAAAAACATCAAACTCACCTTGTCCACTGATCTGTTTATTGCCAATAAACTTTTGCAAAGTCGCAGTCATTTTTCCTTACGCAACATGGCTTCTGTTGAATTGCTCAAATCTTTAAAAGATCAAGTGATTGTGGTGATTGGTGGCACTTATGGCATTGGTGCGGAAATTATTCGATTAGCAGACAAATTAGGCACAAAAACCTATGCTTTTGCACGCAGTACTGGTGTGAATGTTGCCGATATCAACAGTGTTCAGGCTGCCTTATCGCAAGTAAAAAGTGAAGCAGGTCGAATCGATGTTGTGATTAACACCGCAGGAATATTGCGACACAAAGCATTATTGCTGACCACGCCTGATGAAATAGCAGAAAGCATAGCGGTGAATTTCAATGGAGCAGTGAATGTGGCTGTTGCATCTCACCCTTATTTAAAAGAAGTTTCAGGCTGCCTGATTAACTTTACCTCATCATCATACACACGAGGTCGTCCGAATTATTCCTTGTATTCGTCCAGCAAAGCGGCGGTTGCGAATCTAACGCAGGCATTGAGTGAAGAATGGATTAACGATCATGTTCGCGTGAATTGCATCAACCCAGAACGCACGGCAACACCGATGAGAAGCAAGGCTTTTGGCATTGAGCCTGTGGGGACTTTGTTAAAAGCGGAAACAGTGGCATTGGCAACATTGGCGGTTTTGGCATCAGGCAGCACAGGCAATATTGTTGATGTGGTTCTGAAAGATGAAGAATTTATTGCCCCACTGTTGGCAGAGATTGAAAAACTTTAAACCATCTTTAAATGCGTTGTGCTGTATATTTTCAGCCTGCCTTTGAATATTCAACAAGCAGCCTGAAAATTTATTTTGGCTTCGCCTAAATTTTGTTTGCTTCGCAAAATCTTTACTGACTTCGTCAATAAAGAGTTTCATTTCGTGAAAATAAACTTTCTTTTGTTTTTCAAATCGTTATTAGAGTACTCTAATAAGTGGGCTTGATAAAGCCCACTTCGCCGAATTTTTTTTTTCACATTTTTAGGAGTTTTGATATGAAAACCTTTCGTAAAACCTTGTTTGCTGTTGCTTTAACTGCTGGCATTTTCACTTCTTTTCCTGCACTTGCCGAAAATTGCGTCAAGCCTAATTTGGGCGGATTAACACATCGTCAAAAAACAGAAAATTATCCCGAAATGGTCGATTGTGCTTATCGCAATGTTCTTGCCGCAAAAAATGCGGAAGGCAACTGGGTGTATTTGGATAATAAAACAGGAAAAGTATTATTTACCTTTCCTAATGGACAACAACCTGGCGGAGTAGATAATTTTTATGGTAGAGGTTTTCGATATGAAGAATGGCGTAATCGCACATCTTTTCATAATGGGATTGATGCTTTTTTGGATTATGGTTTAATTAAAACAGAGATTCAAGCAGGGTATCATAATAATGATCTTGCGGTAATAGATAAAGGGGCTGTATTAGATTAGCAGTTATGATAGACTGCAAAAATGAAGATAACGCATTGTAAATTAAAGAAATCTGTACAGAAGAAACTGCTTGAATTTTTTGTATTAGAAGTTACAGCAAGAAGTGCAGCCGATATTT
>JAGCOT010000115.1 GCA_017645365.1 Neisseriaceae bacterium | reverse complement strand
TATCGGCTGCACTTCTTGCTGTAACTTCTAATACAAAAAATTCAAGCAGTTTCTTCTGTACAGATTTCTTTAATTTACAATGTGTTATCTTCATTTTTGCAGTCTATCATAACTGCTAATCTAATACAGCCCCAAAAATAATCTTTCAGGCTGCCTCAAAAGGATAAAAACAGGCAACCTGAAAGAAATAACTAAAATTTAACTGCGATAATCTGCATTGATGGAAACATATTCATGCGATAAATCACAGGTATAAACTGTGGTTTTTTCTTCGCCACGGTTAAGGTCAATGCGAATGGTGATTTCTGGTTTACTCATGACGCGTGCACCGTCTTCTTCTTGATACAACTCGGCTCTTCCACCGTTTTCTGCGACTAATACATTATCTAAAAACATCACCACTTTATTGGGATCTAAATCCATAATCCCCGCATTGCCAATCGCACAAAGTAATCGCCCCAAATTGGCATCTGATGCAAAAAAGGCGGTTTTGACCAAAGGCGAATGGGCAATAGAAAATGCTACTGCACGGGCTTCTTCTACCGTTGCCGCACGATTCACTTGAATGGTAATAAATTTAGAAGCCCCTTCACCATCGCGTGCCATCGCTTTGGCTAATTCTTGTGCTACTTCCAGCAATGCATTTTTAATAGCCAATGCGTTTGCTTGTGTATCTTCTGAAATTTCAGGCTGCCCTGATTTTCCTGTGGCAATAATGATAAAACTATCGTTGGTGCTGGTGTCGCCATCTACGGTTACGCAGTTGAAGGATTGGTCAGCAATTTCTTTTACCCAGCGATTAAGCAGTTGTGGATTAATGGCAGCATCAGTAGCAATAAACGATAACATGGTTGCCATGTTGGGGTGAATCATCCCAGAACCTTTGGCAATACCTGTTACCGAAATGGTTTTACCATCAATCGTAACTTGACGCGAGGCTGCTTTGGGAACAGTATCGGTGGTCATAATTGCCGTTGCCGCAATATCCCAATAAACGGGTTTGACTTTGGGCAATGCCGCTAAAATTTTCTGTGTAGGCAATGGTTCTAAAATAACGCCTGTGGAAAATGGCAATACTTGGTCTGGCGTACAACCTATTTGTTGTGCCACTGCGGAACAGACAATTTCTGCTTGATCTCGCCCACTTTGCCCCGTACCTGCATTGGCATTGCCTGTGTTAATGACTAATGCACGAATATTAGAAGTATTATTCAATCGCTGACGGCAAATTTGTACTGGTGCAGCACAAAAGCGATTTTGCGTAAAAACACCTGCAACACATGCAGAAGGAGCTAAAACCATCAAGGTTAAATCATAGCGGTCGGCTTTTTTAATCCCCGCTTGGGCAGCATAAATTTGCATACCATCAACGGTATGAAGTTCTTTTGCAGATTTTGCAGTTAAATTCACAGCCATGTCATTGAATCCTTTATAAAGTAAAAAGTTTCAGGCAACCTGAAAGATTAAATCTTACACGCACCACCAGCACAACCATCGTCTAAATCTGATTGTGTATCATCCGCACCATCACGAGTGTTGTGATAATAAAGTGTTTTAACGCCATATTTATAGGCGGTGAGTAAATCTTTAAGCAAAACTTTCATAGAAACTTTGCCGCCACCAAAGCGTTTCGGGTCGTAATTGGTATTGGCGGAAATGGATTGATCCACAAATTTTTGCATGATGCCTACTAATTTTAGATAACCATCGTTATCGGGAATATTCCACAATAACTCATAGTTGTTTTTCAAGCGTTCAATTTCTGGAACCACTTGTTTCAAAATACCATCTTTGGATTGTTTGACGGAAACCAATCCACGCGGTGGCTCAATACCATTGGTCGCATTAGAAATTTGCGAAGAGGTTTCAGATGGCATCAAAGCCGTTAAAGTAGAATTACGCAAGCCATGTTGCTTGATTTCTTCACGCAGACTTTCCCAATCTAAATGCAAAGGCTCTTGGCAAATAGCGTCCAAATCTTTTTTGTAAGTATCAATCGGCAGAATGCCTTGTGCGTACCGAGTTTCGTTAAAGCTTGGGCAAGCACCAAACTCTTTGGCTAATTGCACCGATGCTTTAAGTGCGTAATATTGAATATATTCAAACAGCCGATGTGTTAAGGCAATCGCAGAACCATCGGAATACCGCTTACCATTTTTCGCCAAAAAATACGCATAGTTGATAACGCCAATGCCTAATGCACGGCGTTTCATGGTGGCATTTTTCGCAGACAAAATTGGATAATCTTGATAATCCAACAAAGCATCTAATGCTCGAATTATTAAATCGGTTAAAGATTCGATTTCATTAAAATCTTCCAAAGCCCCTAAATTGATTGCGGATAAAGTACATAAAGCAATTTCCCCATGCTCATCATGCAAATCGTTCAGTGGTTTGGTGGGCAAAGCAATTTCTAAACATAGGTTGGATTGACGCACGGGAGCAACAGTAGGGTCAAATGGACTATGCGTGTTGCAATGGTCAACATTTTGAATGTAAATCCGCCCCGTACTAGCCCTTTCTTGCATCATCAAAGAAAACAAATCAATCGCTGGAATGCTTCGTTTACGGATGGTTTCATCTGCTTCATATTGAGCATACAACTGGGCAAATTTTTCTTGGTCAGCAAAAAAAGCATCGTATAAATCAGGCACATCAGATGGAGAAAACAAGGTGATGTTTTCGCTTTTAATCAAGCGTTGATAAAGCGTTTTATTGATTTGCACACCATAATCCAAATGACGCACACGATTTTCTTCCACTCCGCGATTGTTTTTCAACACCAACAGCGATTCAATTTCCAAATGCCACAAAGGATAAAACATCGTTGCTGCACCACCTCGCACGCCACCTTGTGAACAAGATTTAACGGCAGCCTGAAACATTTTGAAAAAGGGAATGCAACCTGTATGTTGTGCTTCGCCCCCACGAATCGGACTGCCCAATGCACGAATCCGACCTGCATTGATGCCGATACCCGCCCGTTGAGAAACATATTTCACAATGGAAGAAGTGGTTGCGTTAATGGAATCTAAACTGTCATCACACTCAATCAATACACAAGAACTAAACTGACGAGACGGCGTACGCACCCCAGACATGATGGGGGTTGGCAAAGAAATTTTGAATAAACTGATGGCATCGTAAAATTTCTTCACATAATCCAAACGCGTGTCTTTGGAATAGCGTGCAAACAAGCACATTGCCACCAACATAAACAAAAATTGCGGGCTTTCATAAATGCGTTTCGTTACCCTGTCTTGGATTAAATATTTACCTTCCAACTGTTTGACTGCGGCATAAGAAAAATTTAAGTCGCGATTGTGGTCAATGTAGTCGTTGCAGGCATTGAATTCACATTCGTCATAATCATCTAACAAATGCGTATCATAACGCCCTTGTTGCACCATATTTTTGACATGAGCGAATAAATGCGGTGGCTCAAAATCACCGAAGGCAATTTTGCGTAAATGGAAAATATTCAATCGTGCTGCCAAATATTGATAATCAGGCGTTTCTTCTGAAATCAAATCCGCAGCCGCTTTAATAAGGGTTTCGTGAATATCGCTAGTGCGAATTCCGTTATAAAACTGAATGTGGGATTTCAATTCCACTTGCGATACAGAAACATTATTCAATCCTTCTGCTGCCCAAGTAACGACTTTATGAATTTTATCTAAATCGATGGGTTCTAAACGGCCGTCCCGTTTAGTTACTTTGATGTCGGTAAAAGAAGAGGTCATGCTTTGAAATCCACAAATACTAAAAAATGACACCGTATAAACAGTGTCTTTAAGATTTGAGTATTATACCCAATTTGCCCCATTTTTAAAACAGTCTGTAAAACTTGGTAATATGGTGAAATGCAATAATAATAAGGATTTCAGGCTGCCTGAAAAATTGAGATAAGTCAAACAATGTTGTAAAAAAGGCGATGATGACATCGCCTTTTTTCTGTTACATTTTTTCTGAAACTTCAATCCCTAATAAGGACAAACCATGTTGCAAAATTTTGCCTGTTAGTTCAGTTAATTGCAAACGAGTGCTTTGTTCTTCTGAATTGGCTTGCAAAATCGGACAGGATTCATAAAAACGAGAAAACAATGTAGCTATTTGATACAGATATGCCGCCAAATAATGTGGATAAGCAGCATCGGCAACAGAAAGTAATACTTCTTCATATTGCAACAATGCTACGGCCAAACGATGTTCTTCGAGGGTTTGTAATGCAATAACATGGGAGGAAATGTCTTTTGCACGACGCAAAACTGAATGGACGCGTGTATAAGCATATTGCAGATAAGGAGCAGTATTGCCTTCAAATGACAGCATACTTTCCCATGAAAAAACATAATCACTCATACGATTTTTGCTTAAATCAGCGTATTTAACTGCACCGATGCCCACAATATGTGCAATTTTACGCACTTCATCAACAGATAAATCTGGATTTTTTTCACGCACGATAGTCGCTGCTCGTTCTTCTGCTTCATCAAGCAAATCGGCTAATTTAACCGTATCACCAGAACGGGTTTTGAAGGGTTTATTATCTTTACCCATCATGGTACCAAAAGGAATATGCTCCGCTCGCACATTTTCAGGCAACCAACCAGCACGGCGACTGACATCAAATAAAGCCGTAAAATGCAAGGATTGGCGTGCATCAACCACATACAATAAACGGTCAGCGTGTAAAGTATTGATATTATGTCGCAAACAAGCTAAATCCGTAGTGGCATACAAAAAACCACCATCGCTTTTTTGAACAATATATACAGGTGTTTTGCCATCGCGTTCAGGTTGCCCAATTAAATCCACCAATTTAGAACCATCAACATCTTCTCGTGCAATGCCTTGCTGCATTAGTGCATCAACACAGGGTTGCAAATCATCGTTATAAGCGGATTCACCAACCACATCGTCAGGAGTTAATAGCGTATTCAAACGAGTGTAAATATTTTGTGCATGTGATAAGGAAATATCAACAAATTGTCGCCACCAAGACAAAACTTCTTCATCACCCTGTTGAAGTTTGACAACATATTCTCGCGATTTTTCAGCAAAGGCAGCATCTTCATCAAAACGCACTTTGGCTTCACGATAAAACTGTTCCAAATCAGTTAGAGCGTATTCTGAATCACCATCATTTTGGCGTTCCATAAGATAAGCCACCAACATACCAAATTGTGTTCCCCAATCGCCCACATGATTTTGAGCAATCACTTTTGCACCTAAAAATTTCAATACGCGATGCAAACTGTCGCCAATAATGGTAGACCGCAAATGCCCCACATGCATTTCTTTGGCTAAATTGGGTGATGAATAATCAATCACAACTGTTTGATTGGATAAGGAGGTATGAATATTAAAACGCGGACTTTTCAGGCAGCCTGAAAGTTCTTGATTCAGAAAATCATTTGACAAATGAAGATTGATAAAACCAGGACCTGCCACTTCTGCTAGTGCCAACCATGAACAATCACGCAAGGCATCGGCAATTTTTTGTGCTAATTCGCGAGGATTGATTTTTAATTTTTTCGCCGCCCCCATAGCACCATTGATTTGATAATCACCAAAATCCGCATTTTTCGCCACCTGCAAAACAATAGGTGCATCGCCAACGCCGGCTAAATCAAATGCTTTTTGAATGTCTGATGTCATGAAAGATTGTAAATTCATAATATTTCCATTGATTTTGGTTGATTGTTTGTCCATTATAACAAAACAGATAAGGCATTGTTTTTATTGAAAAACAACTTAAAAAGCCCTGCGACAAGGCAGGGCTTTAAACGAAAACGAAAAAATTACGCCATCGCTTTAATGCGTGCAGACAGGTTGCGTTTATGGCGTGCTGCCTTGTTTTTGTGATAAACGCCTTTGTCCGCGATGCGGTCAATGATTTTCATTGATTCAACAAAAGTGGCTTGGGCAACTGCTTTATCGCCAGCTTCAACGGCTTTCACAACTTTTTTAACAGCAGTACGAAATGCAGTACGCAAACCAGCATTGTGTGCGCGCTGTTTCACTGCCTGACGGGCACGCTTACGAGCTTGTGCACTGTTGGCCATATATCAATCTCCTGAAAAAATAATGTACAAATAAAACGATAAACCGCAGATGATAAACCTTTTGCATTACCTTGACAAGTGTTTTTCTTACATTTTCATCTGCAAGATAAGATGTCGTTTGCCAAGCATCACACTTAATCCATTTTTTGCATTATTTCATATGGTAGAATGAACGGTTTTTGAATGACGCATCCGTTATTAGTCATTCAGTTTAAATGAAGTTCTATCGATCGTATTTTAAAATTTAAAGAGTATCTCATGACTATACAAGCAACTATTCCTTTACCAAAGCCCTTGCCACGACCGCCAGAAACGGTGTTGGTGAATGTCATTCCGCAAGAAACCCGCGTGGCAGTAATGTGTCATAACGAAGTGTGCGAAATTCATATGGAACGCTCACGCGGTCGAAGTTTGGTTGGCAATATTTATTTAGGGGTTGTCAATCGTGTATTGCCTGGCATGCAAAGTGCTTTTGTGGATATTGGTTTAGAACGCTCTGCTTTTTTGCATATTGTGGATACGGTGGAACAACATCATCGCCCCAACGAGCAACCACGCATTGAAACCTTGGTGTACGAAGGGCAAATTATTCTGGTGCAAGTATTAAAAGATCCTATTGGCAACAAGGGTGCAAGGGTTTCTACGCAAATTTCTTTACCAGGTCGTTTTTTAGTGCATTTACCACAGGATGAGCATATCGGCATTTCCCAACGAATTGATGATGAAAAGGAACGCGAACGCTTAAAAAGCCTATTGGCAAGTTTATTAACAGACGATTGCGAAAGAGGCTACATTATCCGCACAGGAGCGGAAGGTGTGAGTGAACCAGAAATCAAAGCCGACCAAAATTATTTGCATCAACTATGGAAAAACATTGAACAGCAATCCAAAACGCAGCCTGCTCCCTGTTTGATTCATCAAGATTTACCATTGTATTTGCGATTGTTGCGAGATTTTTTAACACCAGAAATCAAGCAAATGGTGGTAGACAATCAAGCGGTGTATGAACAAATGTGCGAATTTGCCAATAGGTACATTCCGCAAGCAAAAAATAAGATTATCTTGCATCAAGAAGTCAGACCTTTGTTTGAATTTTATAATGTTGACGATGCGATGGAACGAGCTTTATATCCGCGTGTGAATTTGCGTGGTGGAGGTTATGTCATTATTGAGCCTACCGAAGCCATGACCACGATTGATGTCAACACAGGTGGATTTGTGGGGCGACATAATTTTGACGAAACCGTTTTAAAAACCAATTTAGAAGCCTGTTCTGTAATTGCAAGAGAATTGCGATTACGCAATATTGGCGGTATGGTTTTGATTGATTTTATCGACATGATGCAGGATTCGCATCGTGATTTGGTTTTGGCGGAATTGGCTCAATGCCTATCGCAAGACCGTACCCGCGTTACGCTCAATGGTTTTACCAGTCTTGGTTTGGTAGAAATTACCCGCAAACGCACGCGTGAAAGTTTATATCATATGCTGACGCAATCTTGCCCCTACTGTCATGGGCGTGGGTATATGAAAACCATACAAACCGTGTGTTATGAAATTTTCCGTTCTTTACAGCGAGAATCTCAATATATTTCACCAGCCAACACCTATCGTGTTTTAGCATCGCCAGCTTTGGTGGAAATGTTGATTGACGAAGCATCAGAAGCATGGATTCATTTGCAACAAGAATTAGGCAAACCTATTTCACTGACTGCGGAATCGTCTTATACGCAAGAACAATTTGACATTATTTTGGATTGATTTTCAGCCTGCCTGTAAAAAAAATTTAAGTATTTTGAAATTTTAAACTTTCAGGCAGCTTGAAATAGGCAACCTGAAAAAATTTAAAAATTTTGAAATTCTGAACTTTTCAGGCAGCCTGAAAATAGGCAACCTGAAAAAGAAATGTAAATATTTTGAAATTTTAAACTTTCAGGCAGCCTGAAAATAGGCAGCCTGAAAAAATTTAAAAATTTTGGCAATTCAGATTTTCAGGCTGCCTGTTGCGTCTATACTTTCAGCCTGCCTGCTTTAAGGATTGAACGATGAAACCCCATTATCTTTCACCTTTTTTTTCTCCGCGTCATATTGCTGTGATTGGTGCGTCTGATAAAACGGATTCGCTGGGACATACGATTTTTGCTAATTTAATCACTCATTGCGATTCATCCATCACCATTTCTCCTGTCAATTTGCGACATGCACAGGTTGGCGGCATGACTACCGTGCGTTCAATCAAAAATTTAAAAAATCCACCAGATTTAGCCATAGCGATAACGCCTCCATCATCCTATGAATCTGTTTTACAGGATTGTCATCAAGCGAAAGTTCCTTTTGTTTTGTTGATTCAAACCGATAAAAAACCGCACCGAGATGATTTAACCTTAACCCAAAATGCGATTTCTTTGGCAAGTCAGTTGGGCATTAAACTTTTAGGTCCTACACATGTAGGTTTAATTCGCACATCGCCCTCCATCAATGCAGGCGTTTATCGTGGAAAAATCAAATTCGCAGGCAGGATTGCATTGGTCAGCCAATCCAGCAGTGTGTGTTCTGCGATTTTGGATTGGGCAACTGAAAAAGGCTTCGGTTTTTCAACCGTTTTGGCGATGGACGAAGGTTCTGGCAATTTAAGTTTTGGAGAAGTATTGGATTTTTTGGTGTATGACGATGCCACCGATGCGATTGTTTTAGATATGCACCACACCACGCACGCCAGACAGTTGATCAGTGCTTTGTACGCAGCATCACTGGTCAAACCTGTGATTGTTTTTAAATCTGGGCGATTTGAACAACCTGTTCAGGCTGCCACAGTTCACATTGCAGACACCGTTCCTGCGGATGAAGTTTTTCACCGTGTCATGGTTCGCACAGGGGTTATTCAGGTGCGTAATTTTGCTCAATTATTCAGTGCGATTCGTTTATTGAATATTGGACGGCAACTTGACGGCGAGCGTTTGGCCGTCATTACCAACGGTTCTGGTTTGAGTGAAATCACACAAGATGTGATTTACGATGTCGGCACACAACTGGCTACTTTTTCAACGGATACGCAAAAAATATTATCCAAAGCATTACAACAAAAAACCGTGAATAATCCATTAGATATTGGGGCAGATGCAGGTTCTTTGCGTTTTCGCACAGTGGTTAAAGCCAGTTTGGAAGACCCATCAGTGGATGCGGTTTTGGTGATTTATGCACCGCAAATGGACCATCCTGCCGAACATTTGCAAACCGCCGAAATGATGTTGCAATTACAAAATGAAATTCCTGACAAACCTTTATTACTCTCATGGATCGGTGGTGATGCGATTGCCCCCTGTCGTGCCTTATTTGCACAAAATCGCTGTTTGCATTTTGACATGCCAGAATTTGCGGTGAATGCTTTTCAACATATGGTGCGTTTTTATCGCAATCAGCAACAACGATTGATTTTGCCCATCAAAACAGGGCGAAAAACGATCAATCCTGATATTCCATCCATTCATCATCTTTTTCAGGCTGCCTGTAAAAAAGACAATACCTGTATTTTAAATCAAGAAGATACAGCAAAATTATTAAACAGTTTTGACATTCCTCATACTTTAAATCATCCACAGTCTTTAAATTTTAACGAACGCACGGCAAAAATCAGCATCAGTCGCGATGCGGTTTTTGGACCTATTGTGGTTTTTTCTGCTTGTGGAGATATTGCCATTCACAAGGATTATGCCATCGCATTACCGCCCTTGAACGACACTGTCATTGACGGTCTAATCAAACGAGTTCGCATCAGCAAAAGTTTTGCATCGTATCGCGGACAAAAGCCAATTCGCTTATCGGCTTTGTATGATGTTTTTTACGCCGTTTCGGAAATCATTATCAGGCTGCCTGAAATCCATGAATTGACTTTGGATTTGCAATTATCCGAAAAAGAAGTCGTAGCTACGCGGGCTCATGTTTTATTGGGTAAAAACAATACCAAAGACCGTTATGAGCATATGGCGATTATGCCCTACCCTGCTCGTTTTGAAAAAAACATCACCTTGAAAAATGGTTTAGAAGTTTTGATTCGTCCCATACGAGAAGATGATGGGCAGTTACTTCAAAATTTTGTGCGTCAATTATCCGACCATGCTCGATACAACCGTTTTTTGAGTAATGTCAAAGAATTATCCAATATTACATTAGTCAAATTAACGCGTTTGGATTACGCACGCAATATGGCTTTTGTGATGGAGCACAATCCACAGACAGAGGAAGAAAGCATTTTGGGCGTGGCACGCTATGTTACCGACCCTGATATGGAATCCTGTGAATTTGCGGTTTCGGTATTAGATACCATGCAAAGACAAGGAATAGGCAGTATTTTGATGGAACATTTGTGTCAAGCCGCACAAGAACAAGGCTTAAAAAATATGCGTGGAGAAGTTCTGATGCACAATACCGCCATGCACGCACTTATGCAACGATTGCAATTTACCATCACACAAGATACTGAAAATCCAGAATTATTGCTGGTTTATAAGACACTTGCTTGACTGCGATAGAGTTTCAGAATAGAACAGAAACAAAAAAAATTCGTTACACCTTAAAAATCACTAAAAAACCAAAAACCGCCCTAAATTTAAGGCGGTTTGTTTTAATCCCAGCACGGGAAGTGCCCCCTGCACGGGAAGTGCTGCCCCTGCATGGGAATGCCCCCGCACGGGAAATGTTGCCCCTGCATGGGAAGTGCCCCCGCACGGGAAGTGCTGCCCCTGCATGGGAATGCCCCCGCACGGGAAATGCTGCCCCTGCATGGGAAATGCCCCCACACGGGAAGTGCTCTGCATGGGAAATGCTATAAAATACCGTGTGTTTGGTTAAATTCCAACATCTGATCATTCAGGCTGCCTGAAAGATTGCTGTCATATGCAAAAC
>JAGCOT010000114.1 GCA_017645365.1 Neisseriaceae bacterium | reverse complement strand
TTGACCGCAAATCTTTCCCACTTTTCTTGAAAGAATGTGAGTTTAGATTTAACTATGGGACACCAAAACAGCAACTCAAAACATTGCGAAAATGGTGTGGAATTTAACAATTTTTTGGGCTAATCTAATACAGCCCCTTTTAAATTCTTTCAGGCTGCCTGAAAATGGGATTTCAGGTTTATCCAAAGCCTGTTTTTTGCTTTGTTCCATTTGTTTGATTTGGTTGGCGTAATTTTCTTTTTGCAAGATTTTGTCTTGCAATTTTTCTTTAATGGCAATCAGTTTGGCAGTGTATCGGGCAGGATATTTGCGTAAAAATAATACACTGCTTTTCACCCCTGCTCCTGTGGCAGAAAAAGCGGTTTGTGGCAAACTCACCACTGCCACAATGCGATACCAGTCTTCTAATTCATCGCGTACATATTGCAGTGATGAGTTGGTTAATATGCCGTCAGGAATAACAATCGCTAAAAAACCATTCTCTTTTAAAAAGTGATGACATTGCTCTAAAAATAAAATTTCGGTTTTTTGGCTGTCGCGATTTTTTACGCCTGTGTTTTTTAAGTCTAACCAAGATACATCACTTTGCCCTAAACGATATTGGTGTAAATAGGCTTTTTCGGTTTGTTTCACGCTGCTACCAAATGGCGGATTGGTTAAGATAAAATCAAATTTGCCATATTCACCTGTCCAAGTGTGATTGGACTCTTCTCGCAAAACAGTGTCGCTTTTCAAACCGTCTGCGGTGATGACATTGGTGTGTCCGTCATCGTGAATAATCATATTCATTTTGGCTGCTCGGCTAATTTGACCATTGATTTCTATGCCATATAAATGTTTTTCAGCAAAATCGTGCCAATAGCGATAATGTTCTTTGCTGTTTGGGTTGTCAAAATAGTCATCAGCCTGACGGCGAACTTTTTCTAATGCGTGCAGTAAAAAACCACCACTACCACAGGAAGTATCTAAAACAAAACTGTCGTTTTTAATCGGCAAACAATCTACAATAAATTGTACCACTGCTCGTGGCGTAAAAAATTGTCCAAAATCACCACGAAAAAATGAACCCATAAAAGTTTCAAACGCTCGCCCTTTGCTGTCTAAATCTGTGTCGCTTAAATTAACATCTTGTAAATATTCAACAATGGTTCTCACTCGTGCAGGTGTTAAGTTGATATTGTTCTTAAATACTTCTGGGTCTTTTTTTCTGCCTTCTTCATATAAAGCACAAATGCGATTGAATAATGCTTGATTGGTTTTTTCGCTTGTCTTGTCGGCAATTACTTGGAAATCGTAAGGCTCGCCTGCTTTGCGTGGCTTTTTCTCGTCCCAAATTTTGCAAAAAATCAGTTTATCTAATTCATCAAACGCTTCCGACGGATTGAGTTCGCCACCTGCCCATAAAGCATTGTGGGCTAATTTAAAACGGTCTGTTAATTGCTTTTCTTCTACAATTTGTAAATCAAAAAATCGTTGTTTATCATTGTTTTCATTAAATTTTTCGGCATTTTTAACAAATTTATAAGGAGCAACTTTGTCTGAACCATAAATAGGAATATCAGTAACTTCTTCACGAGTGTTGCGGTTTTTATCAACTTTAAGATAGGCGTTTTTAATTGATGATGTTACCCACACCCATTTGACATTGTTGGGCAAGGCAAAAGCATAAGAATAAGCCTGTTCTACGGCTTGTTGAAATTCGGCTTCGGATACTTCGCTTTCTTTGCATTCAATTACAATAAACGGTTGCAAACAATCATCATCTGCATAAACAACAATATCGGCTTCCTTTTGACTTGAACCCATTTGCACAGGCACAAAGCATTTAACACGGTTTTTTGGATAGCCATATTTCAAAATCAATTCGCAAAAAGTTTCGGCTTGCACAGGCTCTTCGGGGTTTTGATAGTTGCGACTTTTGTTATTACCAAAATAGGAAATTCGTGTTTTATCAGAATGTAAGGTAATAATTCCTGCTTGTAAGCCTTGTTCAAGATAGGATTGTCGGGGGGGGGGGGGCATCGTCGCTAACATTGCTGAAATTCAAGAAAAGGATGTAGTAAAAATGTTGCAGATAGTACCATACAAGCATTGCCTTATCAATGAGATATATAAGCAAATGATATGGAAAATCAAGAAATAGGCAACCTGAAATGCCTATCAACACTCATTCATCGCTTCTATTTAAACGCTTCTAACGCCTGTTTGTCGGCGTGGTAACTGGAACGCACCATAGCCCCAATCGCAGCGTGTTTAAAGCCCATGTTATAGGCTTCTTTTTCCCATAATGCGAATTGTTCTGGCGTTACATATCGCAACACAGGCAAGTGGCTGTTGCTCGGTTGTAGGTATTGTCCGATTGTAATCATATCTACTTGATGACGGCGTAAATCCTGCATTACCGACAATACTTCGTCATCGTTTTCGCCTACGCCAACCATAATGCCTGATTTAGTCAGTACATCAGGACGGCGTTGTTTGTAAGATGCCAAAAGTTGTAGCGAATGTTGATAATCCGCACCCGGTCGCACTTGTTTATATAGACGCGGTACGGTTTCTAAATTGTGATTCATCACATCGGGCGGATTGTTTTCCAAAATATCGAGTGCGATATCCAAACGCCCACGAAAATCAGGTACTAAAATTTCAATTTGCGTTTGTGGCGATTGTTGGCGTAATGCGTCAATACATTGGGCAAAATGTCCTGCCCCGCCATCACGCAAATCGTCTCGATCAACCGATGTAATCACTACATAACGCAATTTCATTGCGGCAACTGAATTTGCCAAGTGTTGTGGTTCATCGAGATCCAACGCTTGTGGCTTGCCATGTCCAACATCGCAAAAGGGACAACGACGCGTACAAACATCGCCCATAATGAGAAAAGTTGCCGTGCCATGTCCAAAGCATTCGCCGATATTGGGACATTGTGCTTCTTCGCAAACCGTGTGCAAGTGTTGTTCTTTTAATAACTGTTTGATTTCAAAATACTTTTGATTATGGGGCAATTTGGCACGAATCCACGATGGCTTGACCAGTTTCTTTTCCAAAGGAACTACTTTAATTGGAATGCGGGCAACTTTTTCCGCCCCTTTTTGTTTGTGTGTCATTTTGATTTACTTCATTTATCTTTTTCAGGCTGCCTAATCAGGCAGGCTGAAAATATTTTCTTACCAAAATATTGAAAACCTTTTTCAGGCTGCCTATATAAAACAGGCAAACTGAAAATGAAAAACCCTACATGGAAAATGTTTCAGCCTGCCTGTTGGAGGATTATTGTACTTGAATACTGCCCGATACTTCTGCTCTTAATTCTTCTTCGCCTGATTCCACTTCTGGGGTTACGGCTTCGTCATAAGAAGCACTTTTTGCCATCATGCGAACGCCTGTATTGCGAACGGCGTAATGATGATTTCGGTTTACATCTAAATGAATGATTTTATAAGTTTTCCCACCCAATGCGTGGGTAATATGTTGTGCTTGCTCGCGAAAGCGTTGAATGGCATTTTCGGTGAGTTGTCGGTCATTTTTCTCTTGCGTAGCACGAGATACCGAAAAACCTAAATGTCCTACCGATGCAAGACTTTGCACATCTGCAATCAGTTGTGAAAGTACTGCAAAATCTTTGGATTTTACGGTAATGCGTGCGGTATCTCGCCATGTGGGTTTTTGATTATTTCGTTGATAAATCGGATAAGCATGGCGTGCGGATAATTGACTTTCTAATGCACTGTTGTTGCGAATTTTGCGTAACACTTGATTGCTGCGTTCGGTAACGCGATTGGAAACTGTTTGACGGTTGTTGCCTGATTCTTCAATCATCAATTCTACTTCCATCATATCTCTGGGAACTGTTATGGTGGCCTGTGCGGATAAATTCACCACATTGTAATTCAAACTTTCAGCCTGCACATGAGCAGCCATTAACGACAATAAAAGCAATAAAGTTTTTTTCTTCATCATCCATTCCTTTTTGAAAGTTTAAGACCTATTTTTGTCAGAAGAATCGTTGGCAATTCCCATCAAAATGGCAATCATCAACATCACTGATAAAGTGGCAGTCCCACCATAACTCACCAACGGCAACGGCACGCCCACCACAGGCAGAATACCTGACACCATGCCCATGTTCACAAAAGCGTAACAGAATAAAGTCATGGTCAGCGATGCGGCAATCAACTGCCCATAAAGCGTATTTGCTTTGGCGGCAATGCGTAATCCGCGTGCAATAATCAATGCGTACATCAAAAGCAATAAGCAGTTTCCGATAAATCCAAATTCTTCGCCGAATACTGCAAAAATAAAGTCTGTGGTGGATTCTGGAATGTAATTCAAATTATTCTGCGTGCCATTAAGCCAGCCTTTCCCCCAAAATCCGCCTGAACCAATCGCCGTCATGGATTGCAAAATATGATAACCTGCCCCGAGTTTATCTTGTTCTGGGTCTAATAAAGTGAGTACGCGGCGGCGTTGATAATCGTGCATCCCATATCGCCAAAATAAAGGCAGGCTGATAATTGCCAAAAATATGAATGAGAAAATCACTTTCCACGGCAAACCTGCAAAGAAAATAATAAACAGCCCTGATGCCATAATGAGTGCTGCCGTCCCCAAATCGGGCTGTTTTAAAATCAATCCCACAGGAATTAAAATCATTAAAGTGGCGTAAAGATAATGATGCCATCTGATGTTGTTTTCATATCGATGGAAATACCACGCTAATAACATTGGTAAGGCAATTTTCATGATTTCGGATGGCTGAATACGCGTAATACCGAGACTAATCCATCGAGTTGAACCATTCACCGTAATGCCAAACAAATGCACCAAAATCAACAGAAAAACACCTACTACATAAGCAGGTAACGCAAAATTGGCTAAAAATTGTGGTCGTATTTTGGCAACGCCCCAAATCATGATAAACCCCAAAACGGTGTATACCGTTTTGCGAGTCAGTTGATGAAAATCTTGCCCATCTGCCGAATAGAGCAAAAACAAACTCATGATGTAAATGACCAATACGCAAAATAAAATTTGCTTATCAAAAGGATCAAATAAAAAATGAGAAATTCTTTGTAAAAATGTTTTGTTTTCTTGTTCCATAATTGTTATGTCAATTTCAGTTTTCAGGCTGCCTTGTTTGTTGTGAGGCAGCCTGAAAGATTAATGAGGCGTATTATAACCGTTTCTATTCATAAAGATTACATCAAACCATACCAATGCAACAGCGTAATCCATAAAGAAGCCGTAATCATGGAAACAACAGTGGTAATGCCCACAATATTGGCGATAATCACATCGTTTCCGCCCATGGCCTTTACCATGACATATGCCGCTGCTGCCACTGGCGTTAAATGCATCAAAATCAACACGCCAAAGGGAACACCGTCAAGACCCATCAGATAACCTACCGCAATCGCCACCGCAGGAGAAATCACCACTCGCAACAGGCTGGTAATCAATGCTAAATCCGATTTATGCAACAAAGACTTCACATCAAAGGTTGCTCCAATACACAACAACGCCAAAGGCAATGCCAAAGACGCTACTGAATGACAGCCTTGTGCAATACTTTCAGGCAGCCTGAAAGATAAAAATCGAACAGTAAACGCCAATACAATCGCAATAATCAAAGGATTTTTGATGATGTTCATCAAAACAGGAAAAAATGCGGTTTTTTTACCTTGATTGAGCGAGCGACTTAAAGTAATTACTGCCAAGATATTGTATAAAAGAGTCAGGGTGCCTGTGAAAATTGCCCCAGTGGATAAACCTTCTGCACCATATGCATTCGTACAAAAAGCAACACCGACAATCGCTGTATTGCCACGATAAATCCCTTGAACAAAAATACCACGATCTGGCTTATTCACAAAAAAATAAGCAACAATTTCTGCCAAAATAAATAAAATCAAAGCAGCAATTGTTCCTGCCAACAGCATCGGAATTTGATCGAGAAAATTAAGTTGGCTTTCGACAATAGAAAAAAACAATAACGCAGGCAATGCCCAGCGAAACATCAACTGTGCCGCTTGATGGCAAAAATGCCCATCAATTTGCCCCGTGCGAAACAAAAACAGCCCAAACACCAGCAAAAGAATGTTAGGAACGGTAATGCCAACGGCAAAATAAAAAGATGCAATAAAATCCTGCCACATAAAAATTGACTTTTATGAGTAAAGCAAATTTAATAAAGTGTTAATTATGTCATAATCACAACTTGTTGAAATAATGTTTATCCTATTTGACTTATGAAAATCATTATTCTCGGAGGCGGACAAGTCGGTGCCGCCATTGCTAAAAGTTTGGCTTCGCAATCACACAATGCGATTACCGTCATTGACCAAGATGCAGAAATTCTCCATTCATTAAGCGAACATTTGGACATTCAAACCATGTGGGGCAGTGCTTCTTCGCCTACGGTTCTGGAAGAAGCAGGGGCACACGATGCAGAACTTCTGCTTGCCTTAACGCATAGTGATGAAGCTAATTTAATGGCGTGTCGATTAGGAAAACATATTTTTAATATCCCCACTCGTATTTCCCGCGTGCGACACAGCGATATGGTGGAATACATTCTTCCTAATAAAGATAAAGAAGACAATACACCACACACGGCTTTGGAACTTTTTGATGCCAGCGATGTGATTTGTCCTGAACAATTAGTAACAGACCAACTTTTGGGATTGTTTCAATACGGCACGGCTTTGCAAGTGTTGAATTTTGCTCACGGAGAAGCTCAAATGGTGGCAACCCGTGCCATTAAAGGCGGTGCTATGGTGGGCGAAATCGTCAAAGATTTATCCATTGTGCTCCCTGAAAACACTGATTGTCATATTTTTGCTATTTATCGCAATGACTCTCTGATTAGTCCAACACCACAAACCAAAATCATTCATGGTGATGAGATTTTTTTCACCGCAGCCAAAGACCATGTGGGACGCATTTTGGCATTATTTCATCCTGAACCACTTCCTGTAAGACGCATTATGATTGTCGGTGGTGGCAATATTGGCTACCGTCTTGCCAAGCAGGCTGAAAGTCGTTTTGATGTCAAAATTATTGAAAGAAATCAACAGCGTGCTGAATGGCTTTCTGAAAATCTGACATCAACTTTGGTTTTGGCAGGTTCTGGAACCGATGAGAAAATATTGGGCAATGAACACATTGAAGACATTGATGTTTTCTGTGCTTTAACGGACGATGATGAAAACAACATCATGGTGGCGTTGTTGGCGAAAAAATTAGGGGCACGACGCGTGGTGTCGATTGTCAATCGAGCCAGTTATGTAGATTTAATGCAAGGCAACAGCATTGATATTGTCGTTTCTCCACATTTGGCATCAGTAGGTTCAATTCTTGCCCATATTCGGCGTGGCGACATTGAGTCGGTTTATTCTTTACGGCGTGGTGAAGCAGAAATTTTAGAAGCCGTGATTCATGGTACACGCAAAACCTCTAAAATTGTCGGCAGACCTGTTAGTCAAATCAAATGGCCACATGGTTGCCAGTTGGCGGCAGTAGTACGACAACAGGAAATCATCAAAGACCCCAAAAAACCTGAAATAAAAGAACAGGTCATTCAGGTTATCAGCGGACATAAAGAACCTGAATTGCAAGAAAACGACCATCTGATTTTCTTTATTCCACATCGCAGATTGATTCCAGAATTAGAAAAAATGTTGCAAGTAAAATTAGGATTTTTCTAACAATTTTTCATGCAAAAAAGCCATTAACAGGCAGCCTGAAAACGAGGTTTTGATGAAATCAAAACGAGTTTCTACGAACGAAGTGAAGTTAAAACGAGGTTTATTTTTGACGAAGTCAAAAATCTTTATTTACGAAGTCAATAAAAGGTTTGCGTTAGCAAATAAGCCGAAGTTTGGGCGAAGCCAAAACGAAGTTTTGACAAAGTCAAAACGAGTTTCTGCGAGCCGTAAGGCGAAACTAAAACGAAGTTTTGACAAAGTCAAAATGAGTTTCTGCGAGCCGTAAGGCGAAACTAAAACGAAGTTTTGACAAAGTCAAAACGAGTTTCTGCGAACGAAGTGAAGCTAAAACGAGTTTCTGCGTAGCCAAAAATATTTGTTTTAATCAATCCTTGTGGCTTGAATGGTGGGCAGGGATGCC
>JAGCOT010000113.1 GCA_017645365.1 Neisseriaceae bacterium | reverse complement strand
GTAGTAGTAGTAGTAGTAAGGGTTTGAGCGGTTTTTGGGTGTGTTTTTTGTGTGTTGCATTTTGGATACAAAACTCTTTCAGGCTGCCTGAAAATTGATAAGGGCAATCAAACCTGCGGTTTGACGGTGGGCAAGAATGCCCACCCTACCCAATGATTGATTTACTTTTTCTTGCCCCATTCTGCCGCTGCGGTGAAAATCACATCGGTTGATGAGTTTAAGGCAGTTTCAGCGGAGTCTTGGATTACGCCAATAATCATACCAATCCCAATCACTTGGGCGGCAATGGTGTTGTCAATATTAAACAAACTGCACGCCAAAGGGATTAACAGCAACGAACCGCCTGCCACGCCTGACGCACCGCATGCGCACAGGGACGCAACTACGGATAGCAACAAGGCTTCCATAAAGCCTACTGAAATGCCCAAAGTATTGGTAGCAGCCAAAGCCATCACGGTTACGGTTACCGCCGCACCTGCCATATTGATGGTTGCACCCAAAGGTATGGACACGGAATAGAGTGTCTGGATTTAAGTTTAATTTTTTGCATAAATCCATATTCACAGGAATATTGGCGGCTGATGAGCGAGTGAAAAATGCGGTTAAACCGCTTTGAGACAGACAAGTTAAAACCAAAGGATAAGGGTTTTTGCGAATTTTAACAAATACAATCAATGGGTTAAGCACTAATGCGACAAATAACATTGCTCCGACTAATGCGAGCAGTAATACGGCATAGGTGCTAACAAATTCGCCAAATGAAGTGTTTGCCAAAGTTTGAGCCACCAAGCCGAATACGCCAAATGGGGCTAATCGAATGACGATTTTGACCATAAACGAAACCGCGTCTGATAATTCGCTTAAAAACACTTTGGTGTGTTCGGACGCTGATTTTAAGGCAAAACCAACAATGCTTGCCCACGCTAAAATGCCAATATAGTTAGCATTGGCAATGGCGGAAAAGGGATTATCGGCTAAATTCATCAGCAGATTTTTTAACACCAACACCACGCCACCTGGTGCGTTGGACGCATCGTATGCTTCGATATTCGTCAAAAGCAGGGTGGGTTTTAAGATAAAACAAGCGGAAACGGCTCACAAAGCCGCCGCAAAAGTGCCGACCAGATACAACACCAAAATGTCGCGAATGTTGGTGGGGTGTTCTGAACGGTGCTGGGCAATGGCAGACAGCACCAAAATAAACACCAACACAGGGGCAACGGATTTTAAGGCTTTTACAAAAAAATCACCCAAAAACGCCACACTATTGCCCACATCAGGCAAAGCAACGCCAACAATTAGCCCCAACACAATGCCAATGATAATTTGCAACATTAAATTGACTTTGCACCACTGATTAAATAACGCACGCAACATTTTGCTTCTCCTAAATTGTGAAACCAAAACGATGGCAGAGTAGCAGAAAGTTATTGTTTTTACATTGTGTTTTGTCAAACAATGAGTGATTTTCAGGCTGCCTGTTTTTGGATTTTCTTCACAAGTCGTTTAACTTCTTGATGCCATTGCTGCATTTGTTTTTCAGAAGATGTCTGATCTTGATAACGCAAGATGATGTACTTTTGCAATAATTGCTCAATAGTAGGTTCCAACAAACCTTGTTCGTAGAGATGATTTTTTAAATCCAAAGGTCCGAAAGTGTTGATGTCTTCTTCATATTGCAAAAATGCAGATTTGAGTTGCATAAAACCATCTACTAATGGATTGCTTTGTCGTTGCAAACGCTTTTTCCACCATAACAACATGGGGGCAAGCGTTAGTGCACTTCCTAATAATAAAACCATCAGCACAGAACCTGCATGAACACTGCCCAATCCTATGTTTTTAAATAGGTTATTTTGGCGATGTGCATCAAAATCCACAACCCAAGTTTGCCAATAAAATCGGGTTTTATCCAACAAACCACTTAATCCCAATGGAATTTTGTTACCGATGCGTTCTGTTGCGGGTAAAGCAGAATCAATGCCATTTGCCCTTGCGGAAATAACAGCAGTAGGATCTATGCGTTGCCATGTTTGATTTTCAGGGAGCCATACTTCTACCCATGCGTGTGCATCTTTACTGCGAACCGTTAACAATCGAGCAGATGGATAATCGCTTCCTCCCTGATACCCTGCGACCACACGGGCAGGAATTTTTGCCGCACGCATCATCACCGCAAATGCAGAAGCATAATGACCACAAAATCCTTGTTTGGTTTCAAACATAAAGGCATCAGTTTCATCGTTATAAGTAGTTAAAGTAGGTGGTTTTAAGGTATAGGCAAAGCCTTGTTGAGCAAAATAACGCAGCACTCGCTGAATATAATCTTGATTGTCCACGCTTTCACGATAAAGGCGTTGAGCCAAATCTCGTGTTTGCCAAGCCGCATCAGGTAAATAAATCAAACGATTCTGTAATTGTTGCGGAAGGTTTTCAGGTTGCCTGTCGGATAATGATGAAGTGATATCCACTCGCCGCAGTTGCCCATAACGCTTGCTAACCATCACCAAAGAACCATCTACAATTTGCGTTTCTTGATTGGTATCTATTGGATAATCCAAAGCAGGAATATGACCCTTCCACTCCTTCACCAATAATGAATAACTTACTTTGGTGGCATGATTAGAATTCTTGCGTTGAACCATAAAAGGTTCTTTGGCATGCCAAGTTTTACCGTCAAAATCAGGCAAAATCAGCGTCCGCCAATAAAGTTGTTGTATTGGCGGCAAAGAAGATTCAAATGAAGCATTAAAAACCGCTTCATTGCTTTCTAATAATTCACCAAACTGACCTGGCGACATGTGCTCTGTGAGTCCAACTTTTGCCATGCTTTCTTCATTAGGCATCAGTCGAATCAAGGGTTCTGGAAGTCTTGGAATGGCAATAAATAAAATGATGGCAAAAGGCAACGCAAACAACAAACCTCGCCACGATTGACGAAAAGCATCTTGCCAAGCACCGCCATCCAACATATTCAAAGCGGACAACACTAAAAATAAATTAAACGCCGTCCAAAAGGCATTGAAAATATCTTGCGAAAAAATCAGCGTAATGACAGTCAGAAATAGCGTCCCCAAAAGCAATGCTTGCCAATCTCGAATGGTCTTGCTTTCAAACGATTTCATCAAAACCATAAATAATAAAAAGGCAATACCGCCGTCTTGCCCCCAAAGGCGTTTGAACTGCCATACAACAACTGCCATTAAAAAACCTGCCACAAGTAATACGATATATGAAGGAAGAGAACGAATATCCATCATTATCAAAGCGACACGAAAGAACCATAAAATCAATACCACCACCATAATTGTGGTGGATAGTTGCCATAAAATCGGCAAGGAGATAATCAGAAAAACTGCCATTGCCAAATATTGAGCCTGCTTGCTTGCAGGCTGCTTGGTGAAATTTTCATTAAATATATTCATAAAAATCAACAACTTATAAAAAATATGATTATTTTTTGAACTTTTAGAAAAGTTTTTGTCAAAGAGTACGAGTTTTTGCAGTTTCCACCGCCGATATTTATCCCTTGGTATCGGCGGTTTTTTTTCAGGCTGCCTGAAAGAGTGTGAAAGGCTTGATTCTTCACTGAATATGCATGCACCCTGAAACTTAAATCATTTGCAAAAAGACTGCCCATTATCGCAAACTTTGAAAAAATCAGGGTTATCAAACTGAAAATCCAGTCATATTGATGGCGATTTTGTAGTACAATTAACACTTTTGTTTCTTGTGGCGGAAAATTTTTCCGCCTTAATCTATTCTTATTTCACAGTAAAGGTTTGATTTCATGTCAGTTACCGTAGAAAATTTAGAAGGCTTACAACGCCGTGTTATGTTGTCGGTGCAATGGAGTGATGTTCGTTCCAAAGTGATGGCACGCTTAAAAGAAAGACAAAAACGAGCTCGTATTGACGGCTTCCGTCCTGGTAAAGCCCCAATGCGTATGATTGAAAGTATCTATGGTCCAGCCATTCAAGATGAAGTGTTGAACGATGCCGCAGTAGCAGAGTTTTATCGTTTAACACAAGAAGAAAAATGGAATGTCGCGTCTTTGGAAAGTTTAACCGCTGCCGAAGAACAAAAAGATGAAAGCGTTTTGAATATTCTTGCGGTATTTGAGGTTTATCCTGAAATTGCCATCAATGATTTATCCTCATTAAAAATTGAACGCATTGTTGCCGAAGTTACCGATGCCGATGACGACAAAACCATCGAAATTTTACGCAAACAACGCGTCCGTTATAACGATGTGGAACGCCCTGCACAAAACGGTGATCGAGTGATTATTGATTTTGCTGGGACGATTGACGGCACTCCATTTGAAGGTGGTGAAGCAAAAAATTATCCTTTCGTTTTAGGCGAAGGTCGTATGCTGGCTGAATTTGAAACAGGCATCGTAGGCATGAAAGAAAAAGAAAGCAAAGATGTTTCTGTTTCTTTCCCAGAAGATTATCACGGCAAAGATGTCGCAGGAAAAACAGCAGTTTTCAAAATCACACTCAATAAAGTTTCCGAAGCCGTTTTACCAGAAGTGAACGAAGATTTTGCTCGTTCTTTGGGTATTGAAAATGGTGATATTGCCAAAATGCGTGAAGAAATTCATAAAAACATTTCTCGTGAAATCAAACGCCGTATTGGCGATATGACTTGGGATAATGTTACCAAAGCATTATTAGAAAGCCACGCTGATTTGCAAATTCCGAACAGTTTGGTTCAACGCGAAAGTGAACGCTTGCGTCAAAATATGATGGAGCAATTTAAATCACAAGGCATGCCCCAAGCAAAAGAAGACAGTTTCCCTCTTTCCATGTTTGAAGAGCGTGCTAAACAAAATGTACATTTAGGTTTATTGTTCGCAGAATTGGTTGATCAAAATCAATTAGAAGCCAATGAAGAGCAAATTCGTGCTGTGGTTGCAGAATTTGCCGAAAACTACGAAGACCCACAAGAAGTGATTGAATGGTACATGAAAGACCCTAAATCCATGCAAAATCTAAAAGGTACAGCAACTGAACGCAATGTTCGTGATTTTGTTCTTCAAAAAGCACAGGTTACTGAAAAAAATCTGTCTTTTGATGAGGTGATGGCACAAGGACAAATGCGTTTTTAATCATTTAAATCATTTCATCAATCAGGCAGCCTGAAAATATTTTAGTTTCAGGTTGCCTGATTAAGGTTTTTTAATAAAACATTTTGATACATTTTTGAATAAAGGAATTCAAATATGCCCCCTGAAATTCAAGATATGTTAGTGCCTATGGTGGTAGAACAAAGCGGTCGAGGCGAGCGTGCCTATGATATTTACTCTCGCTTGCTTAAAGAACGCATTGTTTTTATGGTTGGTCCTGTCAATGACCAATCTGCTAATTTAGTGGTAGCACAATTACTGTTTTTAGAAAGTGAAAATCCAGATAAAGATATCTTTCTTTACATCAATTCACCAGGCGGTTCGGTTACTGCGGGAATGTCTATTTACGACACTATGAACTTTATCAAACCCGATGTTTCTACATTGTGTTTGGGTCAGGCTGCCAGTATGGGAGCGTTCTTGTTGTCGGCTGGTGCCAAAGGCAAACGCTTTGCTTTGCCTAACAGTCGCATCATGATTCATCAACCTTTATTAGGAGGATTGTCAGGTCAGGCATCCGACATTGAAATCCATGCCAAAGAGTTAATCAAAATCAAAGAAAAATTAAACCGTTTATTGGCAGAACATTCTGGTAAAGATTTAGAACAAGTGGTTAAAGATACCGATCGCGACAACTATATGTCAGCAGAAGAAGCTTGTGAATACGGTCTGATTGACCAAGTTATTATCAATCGTAACAGCATTAAAAAATAATTATGAGTGATGAACAAAGAGTTTGTGATTTTTGTGGCAAGGGCGAAAATGAAATAGATACGCTCATCGAGGGGAAAAACGCCTGCATCTGTGATCGTTGTATTGCCAAATGCAATGGCATATTCGCCGATGATAAAAAGAAAAATGAAGTGGGCATTCCAATGGAGGATGAGCCTCTGCCAACGCCAAAAGAAATTGTCAGTTATTTAGACGAACATATTATCGGTCAAGAGCAAGCCAAGAAATCATTGGCGGTTGCTGTATACAATCATTACAAACGCTTGCAATATCCCAAAGGGCATAACAATGTTGAAATCAGCAAGAGCAATATTTTGTTGATTGGACCAACAGGTTCAGGCAAAACCTTATTGGCACAAACACTTGCAAAACGCTTGCATGTTCCTTTTGTCATTGCCGATGCCACTACACTTACCGAAGCAGGTTATGTAGGGGAAGATGTTGAGCAAATTTTAAGCAAATTGCTGAATACTTGTGATTTTGATGTTGAAAAAGCCCAAAAAGGGATTGTTTATCTTGATGAAATCGACAAAATTTCACGCAAAAGCGAAAATCCTTCCATTACACGAGATGTTTCTGGTGAGGGCGTTCAGCAAGCCTTATTAAAACTGATTGAAGGAACAGTTGCTAATGTACCGCCACAAGGCGGACGCAAACATCCTGGTTCAGAATTTGTCAGTGTGGATACCAGCAATATTTTATTTATTTGTGGTGGAGCATTTGATGGCTTGGATAAAATCATTCGCCGCCGTTCGGAAAAAGGTGGTATTGGCTTTGGTGCTGAAATTTCCAGCAAAGAAGAACAAACCAATATTAGCGAACTCTTTTCTCGTGTGGAACCAGAAGACTTGATTAAATTCGGTTTGATTCCAGAATTGGTGGGGCGATTACCAGTGTTGACTTCGTTAAACGAGTTAAACGAAGAAGCTTTGGTGGAAATTCTTACCGAACCCAAAAACGCTTTGGTGAAACAATATCAGGCATTATTTGCGATGGAAGGTGTGGAATTGGAAATTTTACCATCGGCATTAAGTGCTATTGCTCAACTGACAATGGAACGCAAAACGGGGGCACGCGGCTTGCGTTCGGTTTTGGAAGATGTTTTATTGGATGTAATGTACGAATTGCCCAATGCTAAAAATGTTCGTAAAGTCGTCATCAACAAAGCTGTTATCGAGAAAAAGAAATCGCCAGAATTGATTTTGAACGAAGATGCCTAAAAAGTTGATAACAGGCACCCCCTGAAATCTTTCAAACTAAAAAACCGTCCATTTAGAGACGGTTTTTTTATTGGAAAAAGTTGGCATAATCAATACGCAAAACGGTTTTGAATACAATCTTTCAGGCTGCCTACCATTTTCCATGTAGGGGCTATATAAACAAATGTTGGCATTTAAGCAAATGCACGGATTTTATAAGGCAGCCTGAAAGCATAATCTTAAAACGTTTATCTTCAATGTTTGCTTATAGAGTACTCTATAAGGGCGGGCTTGACAAAGCCTGCCCTTACGCAAAATTTTTTTCATAACTTTTTGGAGAAAAAAAAAACAAATGTCGATTCAAGACAAAATGGTATTATTGCAAGTTCCTAATTTAGTTCGCCAACTTATTAAGGAAAGAAATATTGATGTAGATGATATATCTGCCGAAGAGTTTTTAACAATGGTTTGTTCCGCTTGGAAAATGAATATAAACCATGCTAAACAATACACCTACGCAGCCGCTGTTTTTGAGCGTAAAATCAAAGCAGTATTTAATGTTAAATTATGGACATTCTATGATGAGCATCGTGTGCGATTTATAGGTAATTGCAATCAAAAATTAACTTGTCAATATTATAACAAAGATGTTTCTGAATTGGTTGATCAAAATCCAGTGAGATATATATCTGAATAAATATAAAAATAAAAAAAGCGGTGGTAAATGATCGCCATCGCTTTTTCGTTCCTTTTCAGTCTGCCTTCAATATATTGTAACCTTAAATCCGCATCTTAATGCTTTTGGACAAAAATCATGAAGTTCGTGCAAATCAACTGAATTTATTACAGTCCATGATCACCACGACTTAACGCCATCGCTAACATTGCTCTGTTGAATGAAAATAATTCGAAAAAATACCACGATCGTGATACTTTTTATGATTTAATAACAATGAACAATTTTCCCATCTGGCGTATGACCGCAATAGTGAGTGCCTTCATGCCAATATTTCAGGGTGCCCGATTCTGGAATAATGACTGTTGTGGTTGGTTGTGGCGGTTGGTATTGATACGCCCTATTTAACTGATCACAAGACGGAGTGCCGTTGCGGTGTTTCAACAAAGAAGATTGTTCTCGTTCACATTGACTTTGCAATTTCTTTGTATTTTCTGTTGGGATGCGATTTCCGTAAATTATGCGATTGAGTTGATCACAAGATGGTGTGCCGTTGCGGTCTTTTAACAAAGATGCTCGCTCGCTATTACATTTTTCTTGCAATCGTTTGATTTCATCAGTTTCCGCCAAACTAATGACAGGCAGGCTGAAAAGTAACATCCATAAAAAATGTTGGGGCTGTATTAGATTAGCAGTTATGATAGACTGCAAAAATGAAGATAACGCATTGTAAATTAAAGAAATCTGTACAGAAGAAACTGCTTGAATTTTTTGTATTAGAAGTTACAGCAAGAAGTGCAGCCGATATTTTG
>JAGCOT010000112.1 GCA_017645365.1 Neisseriaceae bacterium | reverse complement strand
TTGACCGCAAATCTTTCCCACTTTTCTTGAAAGAATGTGAGTTTAGATTTAACTATGGGACACCAAGACAGCAACTCAAAACCTTGCGAAAATGGTGTGGAATTTAACAATTTTTTGGGCTAATCTAATACAGCCCCAAAATTTATTTTTCAATCACGATTTCTTGACTGTTGTGCACAACCTGAACGCCAGCTTGTTGCATTTCTTGTATGGCTTGATTGATGGTATTTTCTGCGATGCCACGACAAGCCCCTAAATTAACGATGATTTTCCAGTTGCCGTGTCGTGCTAATTGTAATACGGTATTTTTTACGCAATAATCGGTTGCCAATCCGCCGACAATCAAAATTTCGGCTTTTTTATCTCTTAACCATTCGATCAAACCTGTGCTGATTTTTTCATTTAAGTCGTGAAAGCATGCTCCGTAAGGATGAATGTCGCGTTCAACGCCTTTGTAAACTAAAAAATCGTATTGTTCAGGTTGCGGTAGATTGGGTAATAATTCAAATCCCTGCGACCCCACTTCTGCGTGGCGTGGCCATTGAATGTCGACATTTTCCGAATGGGGTTCGGAAACTGGTTGCATGATGGATTCTGCTGTTTTTGCCACCCAAACGGCGTGTTCGCTGTGAGCGTCTTTGGTCATGACGCGAAAATCTGCTAATTGTGCTTGGGCGTTGAGTTCATCAACAATTTCTGTTGCATTGGCAACTGGTAATTCGTTAGGGCAAAGAGGCGAAAAAGTTTGTTGTGCATCAACATCAATGGCAATAACGATAGAACGATTTTTCATGATTTTTAAACCTTTTAAGGATGAATGGGTTGTATTTTTTTCAGTTGCTCCTGAATAGAAGACAAATTAAAACCATGTTGCACGGCTTCGTTAATGGCTTGTGATGCGGATATTCCACGCAAAATGTTTAAGGTTGCCCATAATGCCATGCAGCGTGTTCCTGTACGACAAAACAGTAAGGCAGGTAATTCGGTTTCATGCAGAATGTGATTTAAAATCAAAGCATGCTCTTCATTGATTTGACTCATGACAACAGGTTGATGATAGGTGTGCAAAATACCTGCATCACGCATTGCTTGTGCTAAATCAGCAAAAGGAATTTGTTCCTTTTCTTCATGGTCGGGACGATGGCAAATGACGCTGCGAATCCCATACTGTTGAATAAGTGGAATATCTGCAATACGCAACTGACCTGCGATGTAAATATGGTCATTGATTTTGGTGAGCATAATCGTCTTTAAGGTTAAGTTGATCAAGAGTGTTCTGAAAAAAACTTAATGATTGCGAGTGCGATAAACGCCCCACCATAAAAGCAATAAAACGCAGGAAAATAATACGATGCTCCAAATAGGCAAGGGGACTGCCCAAAATTTTTGCACTTCTGCACATTCGCCTGAACCTGTTAAAACTTTGGAAATCATATCGGTAAAAGGCATGGTTTGTACCATAAAATTTAAACCAGGTCCGCAAGCGGGGACTTGGTCTTTGGGAAGCGATTGTAAATACAGTTGTCTGACGGCAACGCCCCAGCCGAAAACGGCAGGAATACTCACCCAAATGCCTGTCAATACACGCGACATCCAACGGCGAATGGGAAACAATAAAGCGATGATGGAGAAAATCGCAACGCCCATTACGCTGACGCGTTGAAAAATGCACAATGGACAAGGATTTAAACCATAACCATATTGAGCAATAAACGAACCTGCTGTACCTAATAAGCCTAATCCCAAAGTCATCCATAAGATGCTTTTATAGTTTTTGATGCACATGACTTTACTCCTGTTAGAGTACAAAATACGGTTTATTTTAGTCGTTAGACTAAAATATCATCGATTTACAAAGTAAATCAATGAATTGCGAAGCGATGCTAAAATAATTGAATAGGCAACCTGAAAAGGTTTTCAGGCTACCTGTTGATTATTTTTGCATACTTCTGCGAATAGATACAATGCTCGTTTGTAAGCGTTTTCCGCAGAATTGGATAAAACGGTGAAATGCCCCATTTTGCGTCCTGTGCGTGCTTCTTTTTTGCCGTATAGATGCAAAAAGGCGTCAGGCGCTTCTAAAATGGGTGTCCAGTTGGGTTCTTCACCATTTTCTCCCCAAATATCACCCAATAAATTAACCATACAACAAGGATGATGCAAATTGGTTGGTGCAGGCGGTAAGCCGCACATAATGCGTGCTTGCTGTTGGAATTGATTGGAAATGCATGCATCAATGGTGTAATGTCCAGAATTATGCGGACGCGGTGCAATTTCGTTGATGACCAACTGTTGTTTTTCTCCAACCACAAACATTTCAACCGCCAAAACCCCAACATAATTCAGTTTTTCTGCCAAGTGTTTTGCCATCGATTCTGCTCGTTTGATGATGGTTTCAGGCAAGCGTGCAGGAACCAAAGAATAGGCCAAAATACCGTTTTCATGAATGTTTTCGGCAGGCGGAAAAGTTTTGACATGAGCTGTGTCCAAACGGCACACAATGACAGAAAGTTCGGTGGTTAAATCTAATTTGCGTTCCAAAATGAAAGAATTTTCTTTGAGCAAAGCAGACAAGCCAATGTGCAAACCTGCCAAAGTGTTGATGGAACGCTGACCTTTGCCGTCATAACCCATAGTAGCCGTTTTCAGGATGCCTGGAAGAAGTGTTGTAGTTTGTTCGTTAACATCACTCGATGTTTGAATGACTTGGAATGGCGTAGTGGGTAAACCGCTTTTTCGAATGGTGGTTTTTTCGGTAATGCGATTTTGAGCGATGGCAACCAATTCTCCTGACGGAGTTACGCGGGTTTTTTCTGCTAATGCTTTCATGGCGTCTGCATTGACATTTTCAAATTCCGTTGTAACAGCAGCACATTGAGCCAGTTGTTGCAATGCGTTTGCATCATCAAATGGGGCACAAATGTGTTGGTCGGCAAAGTGGGCAGCAGGTGCAAGCGGATCAGGATCGACCACGATGACGCGATAGCCCATAGTTTTAGCGGCTACGGTAAACATTCGACCTAATTGCCCACCTCCTAAAAGTCCCAAAGTAGCAGGTGGTTGAATGGGTAAATTTTGTTCTAACATTGATTTTATCCTATCAAAAAATCTTTTCAGGTTGCCTTTATTTTAGAGCCTTTTCAGGTTGCCTTTTATGGCGTTAAAGTCATCGCCAAAACTTTTTGAGTTTGTGCTTGACGAAAATCTGCTAATTTTTGTGCCAATGCGACATTTTCATTAGCCAGCAATGAAATGGCAAACAAAGCCGCATTGGCAGCCCCCGCTTCGCCAATCGCAAAAGTGGCAACAGGTATGCCGCGTGGCATTTGCACAATCGACAGTAAACTGTCTTCACCGCGTAAATATTGAGAGGGAACAGGCACGCCTAATACGGGAATGTCCGTTTTTGCAGCCACCATACCTGGCAGATGTGCCGCACCGCCAGCCCCAGCAATAATGGCTTTTAATCCACGAGCACGAGCCGTTTGAGCATATTCAAACATTAAATCAGGTGTCCGATGTGCTGAAACGACTTTGGCTTCAAAAGGAACCTCAAATTGTTGCAATATTTCAGCAGCTTTGGACATAATGTTCCAATCACTGTTACTGCCCATGATAATGCCGATTTGAATCATTGTTTTTCCTTAATCAAAATGAAGTTGTGCATAACTTGATTTATTTTACGATTCTTTTCGCTCGTTTCGCTGCTTGGGAGTGCGGATGTGTGGCGATTAAATAACGCAATGTTTCTTTGGCGGAATCTTTTTGTTGCATGGCACTTTGACATTGTGCCGTAAGATATAGAACATCAGGCGTATGTTTGTATTGCGGATAATTGCGAGTCAGTTGTTTTGAGGTTTGAATGGCCGATTCGCAATTGGCCATATGCCGATGACTTTGTGCCAATAACCACAACGCATCTGGTGTTTGTGCATCTTGTTTACCTTGTGCGTAAGCATTGAGCAGTTGTATCGTTTGTGGATAATTTTTTTGAGTAAATGTTTTTTGTGCCTGCAAAAAAGATTCTTTACTTGTGATTTTGGTTTCTTTATTGGGATTCGCAGAAGTTGAAATGACGCTGATACTGCGTTCTAAATCACTTTGTCTTTGTTCCAGTTGTGCAATACGCTTTTCAAGAGCCTGATTGGCTTTTATCAATTTTTGTAAATTAGGTTGATGTGTTTCTTTCAGGCTGCCTGAAAGAGATTTTTCAGACGAAGTGATTTGGCAGGCAGTTAAAAAGCCTGATAAAAACAATAATAATAATGTGGATAAATAAGGATTATTCATAAAAAATCATGCCAATATTTTAATTTTTCATACATACGGTAACGCCATCGCCCAAAGGCAAAATCACAACTTCAACACGCGAATCGCAACTTAAAGCCTGATTAAAAGCACGCACCGCATCAATCGAATCACTGTGTGCATTAGGATTGGCAACGCGTCCGTTTAACAATACATTATCCAAAACAATCAAACCACCCGAACGAACCAGTTTCAGGCAGCCTGAAAAATAATGGGCAATGGGTAGTTTGTCGCCATCAATCAAAGCCATGTCGTAGGTTTTTTGTTGTTCTGCCAAATGTTGCAGTGTTATCCACGCGGGCTGTAAATGTAAACTGATTTTGTGCGTTACTTTGGCTTCTTCCCATGCCTGTTGTGCCAACTGTGTGTGCGTGATGTTGATGTCGCACGCATCAATATGACCATTTTCAGGGAGCGTTAAAGCCATTGCCGTGCTGCTGTAACCTGTAAAAACGCCAATTTCCAAATAATTTTCAGCACGAATCAAGCGTGCTAAAAAAGTGAGTAAACGAACAGTTTCTGCTGGCGGTGCCATTTGCGATTTGCGATACAAAGCCGTGCGTTCTCGAATTCGCTGTAAAACAGGCAATTCTATTGGGGCAATTTGTTGCAAATAATGGGATATTTCCTCCGACAACAGGCAGCCTGAAACACTCACTGTGATGTCCGATTATTTAGATTGATAAGCGTAAGCACCACGCATAATGTGTGCTTTGGTAAAAGCTTTTTGCTCTTCGGGATTTAATTCTACATCCCACAAAAGAGCACGATTTTTCAAGCGATTTTCTTGTTCTTCTGGGTGATTCTTCAAAAATTCTTGCAACAGTTTTGTTGTTTCGGATTTATAGGCGTACATAAAAACACCATTCACTTTCTAAAAATTGCGAAAACTCCGCATTGTACAATAAATAGCAAGTAAAGTCATAAAGGCGATATTTGAAAAGCAAATATGAAATATATGATCTATAATAAACCGTTTTTATTGTCTGACATTTTTATGATTACTATTGCCATTGATATGATGGGCGGAGATGCTGGTTTAGCGGTTACAGCCCCTGCCTGTGCGGATTTTTTGAATCGTTATTCAGATGCTCATTTACTGCTTGTTGGTCAGGAAGATGCTATTTATCAAGCGTTTCAGGCTTACAATCATCTGCAAGAACGATGGACGATTATTCCTGCAACGGAGATTGTCGCTATGGACGAAGCCCCCCAACATGCACTCAAACACAAAAAGGATTCGTCTATGCGTGTTGCCATCAATCAAGTGAAAGAGGGCACTGCTTCTGCGGCGGTTTCGGCTGGAAATACAGGTGCTTTGATGGCAACGGCAAAATTTGTGCTCAAAACTTTAAACGGAATTCAACGCCCCGCGATTGCTAAATTTTTGCCTACCAAAAACAACGATACGATTTGTGCTTTGGATTTGGGGGCGAATGTAGATTGTCCTTCTGAACAATTATTGCAATTTGCAGTGATGGGAAGTCAGTTGGTGAAAGCCATGCACCCTGAAAAGTCAAATCCGCGTGTTGCCTTGCTGAATATTGGTACAGAAGAAATCAAAGGCACCGATACCATCAAAATGGCCTATTCTTTATTGTCCCAAAGCCAACTGAATTTTGTGGGCAATATGGAAGGTTCGGAAATCTTTGATAATCGTGCAGATGTGATGGTTTGTGATGGTTTTGTGGGTAATATAGCCTTGAAAACAATAGAAGGCACGGCCCATTTTATGGGCAATGCCATCAAAAATGAATTTAAAAATAATTTATACAGTAAATTTTCTGCGGTTTTAGCATTGCCTGTACTCAATAAGTTCAAAAAACAATTTGATCCACGCCGTTACAATGGTGCGATTTTTCTTGGCTTGCGTGGCATTGTGATTAAAAGTCATGGAGGTACGGATGCTTTGGGTTTTGGTTATGCGATTGAAGAAGCTTATCGTGAAGCACAAACAAATTTGCTATCCAAAATCGAAGAGGCTATTGCTGTGGAATTAACTTCTATCGAAGAAAATACTACGAAAGAGTAATATGAAATTCAGTACATTATTGATGATAGGCTTATGCTTGCTTACGGCTTGTATTCCAGTGCCGATACCATCTTTATATTCATCTGAATCGTTTCATTCGTCTTATTTATCCAATGCACAGCCCAAAGACCGCTTGTTGCACATTGAATATGCACCACAAAGTAAAGGCAAACAGATTATTCAGGCTGCCCAGAAATATCATGCCACGATTGTTCAGCAAAATCAGAAGAAAATCACTGTGAGAATACCGAAAAATCAATCAACAGAGCTGGCGATTCGTTATTTTGATTCTATTCAGGGTGTGCAGAAAATCTATTTAGAAGAGGCTTATGTCATTCGATAATTGGTGTAAAAACTCCAAAATACACACGATTTGTAAGGCTATTTGTCATTGAATGTGTGTTTAATTGATTTATATCAATATTTGTTCTTAATAAATCGCTATAATCCACAAACATAGTTTGAATGCTGTTGCTTAAAGGAGCAAAAATTATGGAACTTTTCATGAAACTTTTCCAATCAGATATTGGCTTACTTTCTTTATTTACCATTGCTTTTGTTATTGTGATGGCTTTTTATTTGGTTGGCTGGGTGAAAAAACAAGCCGATAAGGAAGAAGCCGAGATGTAATTATTTTTTTCCTCTTGATGTGTGTTCGGGTGTGATGAAAATCACACCCTTTTTTCTTGTCTTGAATTTGTCATGCAGACACAATCAAAGGTATCATTCTCGTTTTTCAGGCAGCCTGAAAAATATAGTTGATTGATACTCAAATACATCAGTTATTGATAAGTCGCAATTTAATGTCGTTTGTTTTCAATCGACGATACATCATAAGGAAAATCATGAATACCAATATTGAAAGACAAGAACTTAAAGTCCCCAATGGTCAGAATAAAATTTTATTGCACACTTGCTGTGCTCCTTGTTCTGGGGAAATTATTGAGGCTTTAATTCAGGCGAATATTCAATTTACTATTTTTTTCTACAATCCCAATATTCATCCCGTGAAAGAATATGAAATGCGTAAGGACGAAAATAAACTTTTCGCCGAAAAACATCATATTCCTTTTGTCGATGCGGATTATGATTCCGAAGAATGGTTTGCCAGAGCCAAAGGCTTGGAATATGAACCAGAACGCGGTTTGCGGTGTACCATGTGTTTTGATATGCGATTAGAACGCACAGCACTGTATGCTTATGAAAATGATTTTCTTGTATTTGCCACTTCATTAGGCATTTCTCGTTGGAAAGATTTAAATCAGGTAAATGAATGTGGGCGTCGTGCGGCGTCTCATTATGAAAATTTGGTATTTTGGGATCAAAATTGGCGGAAAAAAGGCGGTTCATCACGCATGATTGAAATCAGTAAAAGAGAGCAGTTTTATCAACAAGAATATTGCGGTTGTATTTATTCTTTACGCGATAGTAATAAAGAAAGAAAAAATCGCGGAGAAGACAGTATTCAAATTGGCACGAAATTTTATGGAAAATGTTGAATTTTATTCAGCATTAATTTTCAGGTTGCCCATGTTTTCAGGTTGCCTTATCAAGGATTATTTCTGTTTGATTTTTCTCTTCGCTTTTAACTTTTGCCGCAAGTGATAAGGTTTTAATGTGGCGTTATAGGAAAGAGATGCTTATCTCCCATGATTCTTTTCCATAAATAGAGGTTTCATGGGAAATTAAGGCGTTAAAGCATTACTTAATGCGACAAATAATTCTGGTGCAATATGTTCAGGGCGGTTGTTGGGGTGGATTGCTACGGATTGTAAGGTTTCATCATTCACCCAATCTTTCAGATTGTTGCGTATGGTTTTTCGTCGCATGGAAAAGGCTTGTGTTACCAAACGATGAAATAAGGCAAAATCACGCACTTGTCCAATTCGTCCTACCTGCGGAATCATTCGCACTACTGCTGAATCAACTTTTGGGGCAGGGGAAAATGCTGCTGGTGGAACGGCAATCATTTTTTCTGTATCGAAAAAATATTGCAAAATCACACTCAATCGTCCGTAATCTTTGCTGTCTGGCTTGGCACAAATGCGTTCAACC
Organism: Neisseriaceae bacterium; assembly: GCA_017645365.1. GTDB lineage: Bacteria > Pseudomonadota > Gammaproteobacteria > Burkholderiales > Neisseriaceae > RGIG9985. The sequence goes on along the minus strand of JAGCOT010000112.1, from coordinate 3,887 downwards.
ACTTCTTTTTGCAACATAAAGTGCATGTCGACAATTTCATCGACAAATTCTGTTAATTTAAAAAGCAAAGGCGTGGAAATGTTGTAAGGCAAATTGCCGACTATTTTTTTGGCACCCTGAATGGTGCGAAAATCCATTTTCAGCACATCACCTTCGTGAATCACTAATTTTCCTGCATAGGTAGTATTTTTCAGATATGCCACAATATCGCGATCGATTTCGATGACATGCAGTTGTTTCAGGCAGCCTGAAAGCGGTTGTGTTAACGCCCCTAAACCAGGACCAATTTCCACAACAACATCATTCTCTTGCGGACGAACCGCTCGAATGATGTCGCCAATGATGCTTTGATCTTGCAAAAAATTTTGTCCAAATCGCTTGCGTGCTTTATGTTCTTTGGTCATAAAAAACTTTCACTTTTATAACTCAAAATCACCTAAATCATCACTATTGATTTGTGCGTCAATTTGTCCAATTAAATAAGAACTGATTTCTGTTTCTTGAGGGGCAACCTGAACATTGTCCGATACCAACCATGTGTTAATCCAAGGAATAGGATTTTGCGTAACGCCCTCAAATGCGACTGGCAGATTAACTGCCAACATTCGTGCATTGGTGATGTATTCGATGTATTGTCCCAAAATATGACGATTTAGACCAATCATCGAACCGTCTTTGAATAGGTAATCCGCCCATGCTTTTTCTTGCTCGGCAGCGTTTTTGAAGAGTTCAAAACATTCTAATTGAGCATCGCGTGCAACTTCTGCCATTTCAGGATCGTCATCACCGTGTTGCATGATGTTTAAAATATGCTGCGTCCCCGTTAAATGCAGAGCTTCATCGCGTGCAATAAGACGAATAATCTTTGCATTGCCTTCCATCAATTTGCGTTCGGCAAAAGCGAAAGAACAAGCAAAACTCACATAAAAACGAATGGCTTCCAAAATGTTGACGCACATCATTGCCAAATACAGTTTTTTCTTTAATTGACGCAAGGAAACATTATGCGTTTTACCACCAATGGTGTAGGTCCCTTCGCCAAATTGTCGCCACAGCCAAGCGTAGTGAATTAAATCATCGTAATAAAAACTTACCGCTTCTGCACGCTGCATGATGTGTTCATTTCGCACAATATCATCAAAAACGACAGAGGGGTCATTGATAATATTGCGGATAATGTGGGTATAAGAGCGAGAATGAATGGTCTCCGAAAAAGACCATGTTTCAATCCATGTTTCCAATTCAGGAATAGAAACCAGCGGAAGAAAGGCAACATTGGGGCTTCTGCCTTGAATACTGTCCAATAAAGTTTGATATTTCAGGTTGCTGATAAAAATATGTTGTTCGTGTTCGGGAAGATTTTTATAGTCGATGCGGTCTTGCGAAACATCGACTTCCTCTGGACGCCAGAAGAAAGACAGTTGTTTTTCAATCAGTTGTTCAAAAATAACATATTTTTGTTGGTCGTAACGGGCAACATTGACAGGTTGCCCAAAAAATAAGGGTTCTTTCAAGGAATCATTAGGCGTTTGGCAGAAAGTACTGTATTTCATGATGGCTCCTCAATTTTTACGAAAACAGTTGCTATTTTATCATCATAGAAATCACTGTAAAACTGGTAAGCTGTGAGATGAATTCAAGGCAAATAAACCTCGTTTTGCACAACGCACAACGAAGAAATATGCCACAGATGTCAGTTTTGTAGGGATTTCTCACATTCATGAGCTCAAAAAAACAGGACATTTTGAATATGCCCTGTTGAATTCATTTGACATGAATTTATGGATTTATGGATTAGGAATTTTGAAACCTTCGTGGCAAGACTTACAACTTCCGCCAACAGGACCGAAAGCGGCTTTGATTTGTTCTAAATTGCCAGATTCAGCCGCAGCATTCAAAGCAGCAACTGCTTGGGTGAATTTTTCTGTTTCGGCTTGGAAACCAGCAGCATTTGACCAAACTTCTGCTTTTGCCAAACCGTTGGCACCATTGGCATCTTGTTCCATATGTTGAAAAGGAACTTCACTGTGGGCAACAAATTCTGCAACTTTGGCTTTGAATTTTTCAACATCATATGCCACATTGCCTTGTACTACATCACCTAATTCTTTCATGTCGCCACCCAATGTTTTGAAAGCAACAGAGCGTTCGCGAGAAGCTTCACTGCGTTGGTTGGGATCAGCGGGGGCAGGCGAAGATGGAGAACACGCACTCATGCACAAAAGTGCACATACAGAGGCGGTTGCTAATAAATGTTTTTTCATGGAAATAATCCTCTTAAATGGTTTGTGAAATCTTAAAAAAATTTATGAACGATGTCTCATTCATAGATTTTCTTAATTATACACTACCAAAGAAATTTTTTCTGTAAAATTATTCGGTTTTTTAATACGGAGTTTAAGAGATGCAAACGCCTTGGATTATTGGCAACTGGAAAATGAACGGTCGCATTGACCGCAATATCGCTTTAATCAATGCTTTCAAAACTTTCAGGCTGCCTGAAAAGGTCCATATTGGCATTGCTTCTTCGTATCCTTACATCCATCAACTGTATACAGAACTTCAAGAAACAAGCATTTGGGTAGGGGCAGAGGATTGCAGTCAGTTTTACGATGACGGTGCTTATACTGGTGAGGTTTCAGCCAATATGCTGGCGGATTGTGGAGCAAAATTTGTCATTATTGGCCATTCTGAACGCCGTACTTATTTTTCTGAAAACAACGATTTATTAAAAATTAAACTCCAAAACGCACTTTCCGCAGGATTGTTGCCCATTTTTTGCGTAGGCGAAACTTTGCAGGAAAGGGAATCAGGTCAAGAAGAAAAGGTAATAGCCTCACAACTAGCGATTTTGAGAGATTTTGCTGATGCTTCCATGATTGTGGCGTATGAACCTGTTTGGGCAATCGGTACAGGAAAAGTTGCGGAGCCTGAACAAATTCAAGCGATGCACCAGTTTATGAATGAAGAAATCTTGTCAATCACTGGCAAGCGTGATAAAATCCCCCTTCTTTACGGAGGCAGCGTGAATGCAGACAATGCCTCTATTATTTTGAAAACATCATGCGTTGACGGTGCTTTGGTTGGCGGTGCATCTTTAAAAGCTGATGTTTTCATGCGTATTATTACAGCTGCAACGGAATAAACAAGTCATGGAAGCATTTAAAACACTTTTGTGGTTAATCAATATTTTTTCAGCTTTGGCGATTATTTTCCTTGTGTTAATGCAACAAGGGAAAGGTGCTGATGCAGGGGCGGCTTTTGGGGCTGGCAGTGCAACAGGTGTTTTTGGTGCATCTGGGAGTGCTAACTTTTTAACTCGCAGCACGGCGATTGCTGCCGCTATTTTTTTTGCTACTTGTCTGATGTTGGCATTTATTTCCAGTCATAAAAAAGAACAGCGTTTGGAATTTGATGCACCAGCCACACAAACGGCCCCCGTTGCTCCCAAACCTGTGATTCCAGAATAATCTGTTTGCGGATATGGTGGAATTGGTAGACACGCCACTTTGAGGGGGTGGTGACCATTAGGTCGTATGAGTTCAAGTCTCATTATCCGCACCAATTAAATTTCAAGGATTGATTATGCGTGCATTTTTTCATAAAACGCTTTCATTTTTCAGTATTGTATTGCTTGCATTGGCAATGACAGCATGCAGTGCAGGCGGTACTCCTGAAAAAGTGGCAGAAAAATTTAGGGGCTGTATTAGATTAGCCCAAAAAATTGTTAAATTCCACACCATTTTCGCAATGTTTTGAGTTGCTGTTTTGGTGTCCCATAGTTAAATCTAAACTCACATTCTTTCATGAAAAGTGGGAAAGATTTGCGGTCAATGCCATTATACTTTCTTAACACTCTTTTTGCTTGGTTCCAAAAATTTTCAATG
>JAGCOT010000111.1 GCA_017645365.1 Neisseriaceae bacterium | reverse complement strand
TTTTCCTGTTTAAAAAAATCTTTTCAGCCTGCCTGCTGTCCTGTTTAAAAAAATCTTTTCAGCCTGCCTGTTTTCCTGTTTGAAAAATCCTTTCAGCCTGCCTGTTTTCCTGTTTGAAAAAATCTTTTCAGCCTGCCTGCTTTCCTGTTTAAAAAATCTTTTCAGCCTGCCTGTTTTCCTGTTTAAAAAATCCTTTCAGCCTGCCTGTTGCCTGCTCAGAAAATGCGTTTTAACTTCGGCTTGTTTGCTTCGCAAACCTATTTGTTCGTTTCACTCACAAATGCTGATATTCACTGCGTGAATACCAGAAACCTTGTTTTAACCATTTTCTAACTGATTGTTATATAAACAATTTTTAAGTCATCATTCGTAATCTGAATTATAATAAGAACCTTTTTGTAAACTGTAAAACTTTCAAGGAAAGATGATGAAAACTTTACTGCAAACTTTTTCCGCTTTGATGATCTCTGCTGGTTTGATGACCGCTTGTTCTCCCAGCAACACTCAACAAAATGCCACTTCCGAACCTTCTACTCCAACCATTGTGGAAGTGAAAAAAGTAGCCATTACCGCCATTGTTGAACACCCCGCTTTGAATGCTGTACATCAAGGTGTGGTCGATGAGTTGGCAGAGCAAGGCTTTAAAGACGGCGAACAAGTGAAAATTAACTTTCAAAGTGCACAAGGCAATTCTGCCACAGCAGCACAAATTGCCAAACAGTTTGTGGGCGATAATTCTGATGTCATCGTAGCGATTGGTACTCCCAGTGCACAAGCCGTTGTGGCTGCCACCAACACCATTCCTGTGGTTTTTTCGGCAATCACCGATCCTGTTGCTGCTAAATTAGTCCCTTCTTGGGAACCTTCTGGCACCAATGTTACAGGTTTATCCGATATGCTTCCTTTGGAACCGCAAATCGAATTGATGAAAAAAGTAGTACCTAATTTCAAATCCGTAGGCTATGTATACAGTCCAGGTGAAGTCAATTCCACCGTTGTTTTAGAAGAATTGCAACAAAAATTAGGTGCTGAAAACATTAAAGTAGAAGCCGTTCCTGCACAACGCACTACCGATATTCCACAAGCAGCTAAAAGTTTGAAAGGCAAAGCCGACTTGATTTACACCTCTTTGGACAACAATGTCGTATCTGCGTATGAATCACTCTTTCAGGCTGCCAAAGAAATTCAAATTCCGTTAATTGCTTCCGATACTGCATCCGTACCTCGTGGTGCTGTGGCGGCTTTGGGCGTGGATTATTACACTTTGGGTCGCGAAACAGGCAAAATGGTCATTCAAATTTTGAATGGCGAACAACCTGGTAACATCAAACCACAAAAAGTACAAAAACTGGATTTGGTATTGAGTGCCGAAAATGCCCAAGCGACAGGTCTTGCCTTAACCGATGCTTTATTGGCAGAAGCCAAAGAGCAGGCTGAAAAAGCCACTTCGGAAGCAGTGGCACAATAATTCATTTAGGGAAAAATCAATAAAAACCTGCTTGTAAAATTAAAGCAGGTTTTTATTAGAATGTGCTAATATGGCGTCTGCGTTTTTAATACAAAGAAATAGCAAAAAAATTTCTCTTGAAATTTAATGCACCAGCCCCACTTTGAAAAAACGCTTTCCAAAGCATTTTTACTAATTAAACCGTACATTCAAGTACAAAGAGGAAAACACAATGAGTACCGAACAAGTCATTCATGCAAACGATGCAAACTTTGCCGATGAAGTTTTAAAATCTGATATTCCTGTTTTGGTGGATTTTTGGGCACCATGGTGCGGTCCATGCCGTATGATTGCCCCAGTTTTAGATGCCATTGCTGATGAATATCAAGGCAAAGTTAAAGTGGTCAAAATCAATGTTGATGAAAGCCAAGCAGTGCCTGCACAATTTGGCATTCGCAGTATCCCAACACTTAAAATTTTCAAAAATAGTCAAGAAGTAGCAACCAAAGTAGGTGCTTTAAATCAAGCACAACTGGCTGATTTTATCAACTCATCGATTGCTTAATGAAATGCAATTAACCAAAAAACCGCCGATAAGGCGGTTTTTTTTATTGACTGATGGCGGTATACCCAGCGTTTTCGATAATGTATTTGGCTTCATCGCTGTCTAACCACTGTAAAAATTGCTGAATTTCAGGTGTTTCTCTTTCGGCAACCGTAATGGCATAAAAAGGATAAGCCAAAGGATAACTGCCATCGCGAATATTGTCTTTATTGGGATGAATGCCATCTATGCTGAATATTTTGACATTTTCATTGGCATGTAAAGTTTCCACGAAAAACAAAAACGAATAACCAATAGCGTTGGTATGATTGCGATAAGTCGCCACTCTTTTGATAATGCCACTCATCACATCAACGCGGTCGCGTTTTTCAGGCTGCATTAGTGGCGTATCGCCCATAAACTTTTCCATCGTGCTTTGACTGCCCGAGTTGGCATTGCGTTGAAATGGACGAATCTTTTGCCACTTACCACCCAATTTTCGCCAATTTTTGATTTTTCCTGAATAAATATCTTTAACATTTTGCGTACTTAAATTTTCTACCACATTGTTTTTATTGGTAAAAAATACAAAAGCCTCTTTACCAATGGGTTTTAAATGAAGTGTAACGCCCTTTTCTTCCGCCATTTGCATTTGCTCTGCGGACGGTTTGGCTAAAAACACGATATCCGTATCACCGTTTATCAAATCTTTAAAAGATTGAATGGTATTGCGACAACGAACCATCGCAGTTTTGGGAGAACCAGCATAATCACGCAAACATTCTTCATCAGCAATCACGCTTTGCGGATAAATATTTTCTGCAAAAGATGCGTACACAGGATACAACGCTTTGGCACCATCTATTTTAGGCAGATGATTGTCTGACGAAAACTGCAAAGATGATTTTTCAGGCAGCCTGATTAACTTTTGTGAATGAAATGGACGATAATCTTGATAAAACTGCCGATCAAAAACATTTTCATCAAAAGTCTCTTCCATATAATCGTAATAAATTTCTTTGCCCTGCAAAACCACAAAAAGCAACAAGCAAGACAATCCGACAATCCGCTCGAATTTCAGAAAAGTGTACCAACGACTGCTTTGATCGCCCTTCCCTTTTCGAAAAATCCAAGCGAAAATTTTAGCGACCAATAAATTAAATTCAATCAGCAGAAAAACAGCGGCAATAATAAAAAGAATCGGGTGCAAGGATAATATGGCACCAAAAAAAATAAAGGGGCTGTATTAGATTAGCAGTTATGATAGACTGCAAAAATGAAGATAACGCATTGTAAATTAAAGAAATCTGTACAGAAGAAACTGCTTGAATTTTTTGTATTAGAAGTTACAGCAAGAAGTGCAGCCGATATTT
>JAGCOT010000110.1 GCA_017645365.1 Neisseriaceae bacterium | reverse complement strand
AAATATCGGCTGCACTTCTTGCTGTAACTTCTAATACAAAAAATTCAAGCAGTTTCTTCTGTACAGATTTCTTTAATTTACAATGTGTTATCTTCATTTTTGCAGTCTATCATAACTGCTAATCTAATACAGCCCCTTAAAGATTATGGTCGTTTCATAGCAAAACCATACGACGATAGCCTTGCCGTATTATTGATACTGTTGCAGGCTTTGGTCTGTTTTTCTCTGAAACGACTCATAGAATATAACGAAAAACGGTTCATTTATGGAAAAAATTTGGTTATTTGATTTAGATAATACACTGCATCACGCTGATTACGGCGTTTTTGATTTAATCAATCAAAAAATGACGCAATATTTGATGGAGCATTTGCATCTTGACCAGCATGCTGCTTCTGATTTGCGTTTGCAATACTGGCATCAATATGGTGCTACTTTGGCAGGATTAGAAAAACATCATCCGCATATTGATATTCAAGATTTTTTGCGTGCCTCGCATCCACAAGAAGAAATACAAGCCTTGTTGGTCGCTGAAATCAGGCTGCCTGAAAGTTTGTCTGCCATTGATGGGCGTAAATTTGTTTTTTCCAATGGTCCGTCTTTTTATGTGCAATATATTTTGGAGCACTTGTCTTTATTGCCATTGTTTGATGGATTTTTTGGTTGTGATGCTTTTGATAACTTATACAAACCCAATCCCATTGCCTATCAAACTGTTTGTCAAAAAATCGGCGTTTTGCCCCAACAATGCACTATGGTAGACGACAGCATAGCCAATTTAAAAACCGCCAAGCAATTAGGGATGCAAACCATTCTGATGAGCACTCATCATCCGCAAGAAGATTTTATTGACGGCGTCTGCGACAGCATCCATGCTTTAAAAATGATATAATCAACGGCTTTTCAGGCTGCCTGTTTTCAGCTTGCCTGCCAAATTTTTCATTGACACAAAAATAAGGTTTCAAATATTGACAAAGTTAATATTTGCATTTGTGAGCATCATTCACAAATGGACTTTGCAAAGCAAACAAACCGAAATTTAAACAAGCCGATAGGCGAAGTTAAAACATTTTTCACATGGTTATGGAGATTGAATTCATGAAAATTTTTAAAATTGCTGCATTAAGTTTGGCTTTATCCGCTTGCACATTAGCACCCAACTACGAGCGTCCAACGGTCTCTACTCCTGAAATTCCTCAAACCATGTCAGAAGAGCAAGTCGCCGCCTACGATTTGGCTTGGGAAGATTATTTTATCGACCCTCGTTTACAAAGTCTAATCCGCACGGCTTTGGAACACAATGTCGATTTGCGTATGGCAACCTTAAACGCCGAAGCCACGCGTGCCCAGTATGGCATCACTTTCGCCAATTTATTGCCGTCCATTGGGGCGTCAGGCAATATGAATCGTGCTCGCACCTCCGAAGATATTTACGGTCCAACAGCAGGTATTTCTGAACAATACAGCGTTGGCTTGGGCGTTACCGCTTGGGAATTGGATTTATTCGGACGCGTACGCAGCCTGAATGAAGCGGCAAAACAAAGTTATTTCAGTGCCAAACACAGTGCTGATGCGGCTTATATCACTATCATTGCTGCCGTTGCCAAGTCTTATTTTGCCGAAAAAAGTGCAGAAGAAACCATGCGTTATGCACAGGAAACTTTAAAAAGTCGAGAAGAAGCCCATCGTTTGTCCGAATTAAGCTACAAAGCAGGGGTTATATCCAAAATTGCACTCAATCAATCGCTTTCTCAAATTGAATCAGCCAAAGTCAGTTTGGCATCAGCACAAACCGCACGCAATGCAGCACACAACGCATTGATGGTTTTGGTGGGCGGACAATTTCCAGAAAATTTGCCAGCAGGAAAACCTTTAACCATTCAAGACCAATTTTCCAATCATGTTTTGGGTGGTATTTCTTCTGAATTACTCAATCGCCGTCCCGATATTCGTGCAGCAGAAGCCTCTCTTTTGGCAGCCAATGCACAAATTGGTGCTGCACGTGCCGCATTTTTTCCATCCATTCGCTTAACCACTTCCATTGGTTCAGCATCAAGTGAATTAGACGGCTTGTTTAAAGGACCTGCGGCAACTTGGAGTTTTGCACCGCAAATCACCCTGCCTATTTTCACTTGGGGAGCCAATAAAGCCAATTTAGATTTAGCCCATGCACGAGAAAATATAGCGGTCGCACAATATGAACAAACCGTACAAAATGCCTTTAAAGATGTTTCCGATGCACTCAATGCACAAAAAACCATTCAAGACCAAGCCAGTGCACAAGATGCCGTTGCCCAATCTTCCGCAGAAGTTTTGCGACTGACCGAAATGCGTTACAAACACGGCATTGCCAGTTCATTAGACCGATTGGACGCACAACGCAACAGTTTTGCTGCCGAAATGGCACTCATTCAAACCCGCTTGCAACAACTGAATAACCGCGTAGATTTGTATAAAGTTTTGGGCGGAGGTTTAAGCACTGCCCATGTGGAAACTTCTGCCCGTGTAGAAAGAAATAGGCAGCCTGAAAACCAATAGGCAACCTGAAAAACTCGCAATCACTCTTTCAGGCTACCTGTTTTATCTTTATAGGCAACCTGAAAAATTTGGCATAAATAACAAAAAGGTGCTATTTGGGAAGAGCACCTTTTTTGTTACTTATGTCTAACATCATGTAAATCAAAGATTGAAATTCAAACAATCATGATTTCAGGTTGCCTGAAATACCTATAACTCATGTTTTTTATTCATCGTATAAAAAGCGACCATACTTTCGACAATGCCTAATAAATGCTGGCGTTCGGTATCGTTTAACTGTTTCATCAAGCCGATTAAGCGGCGTGCTTGGTCGTGAATATTATGACTGCTTTCTTTAATCAAATCAGTGGCTTCACAGTTGAAAATATGGGCTAACTGTATCAGGCGAGCAACCGTAGGCATAATGGTGCCGCGTTCCATACGCGAAACCGCTTCATTGCTGATATTCAATCGTTCAGCCACTTGTGCCTGCGTTAATCCTGCCATTAAACGATATTTCGCAATCGCTCGCCCGATTGATTGAGCCAAAGCCGTATCCGTAATCATTTCAGACATAAAAGACCCATATCTTATTGTGAATACAGATGAACATATTTATGCATAAAACGCTTGATTAACAGTGCATTTTAGTTCTGTAATCAAACTAAAAAGTTGAATGATGAAAGAAAATGGGGCTGTATTAGATTAGCAGTTATGATAGACTGCAAAAATGAAGATAACACATTGTAAATTAAAGAAATCTGTACAGAAGAAACTGCTTGAATTTTTTGTATTAGAAGTTACAGCAAGAAGTGCAGCCGATATTT
>JAGCOT010000109.1 GCA_017645365.1 Neisseriaceae bacterium | reverse complement strand
GTCAAAATCGTTATTGACGAAGTCAATAACTGGTTTGCGAAGCAAACAAACCGCAATTTCTGCAAAGCGAAGCGAGGCTAAAATAAAGTTTATTTTGACGCAGTCAAAATCGTTATTGACGAAGTCAATAGCTGGTTTGCGAAGCAAACAAGCCGCAATTTCAACGAGCCGTTAGGCGAAGTTAAACTTATAAATAGTGAGTAAATGATGAATCGTTATCCTTTATGGAAATATATTTTGGTGGTGATGACACTCCTTGTGGCGTGTTTGTACACCATTCCTAATTTCTTTGGTGAAACGCCTGCGGTACAGGTGTCGACCAATCGCCAATCGTTGAATGTCGCGGCATTGCAGCAACCGATTGCCAATGCTTTACAAGCAAATGGCATCGCTCACAACGGTATGTTTATTGCAGATGGCAGCCTGAAAGTGCGTTTTGCTGATGAAGAAATGCAGCTGAAAGCCCGCGATATTATTGAAAAAACAGCAGGTGATGGTTATATCACAGCATTAAATCTTATTCCTGATTCTCCTGCTTGGTTGGCGAAAATCCGTGCCAATCCTATGTTTTTGGGTTTGGATTTGCGTGGTGGGGTGCATTTTTTAATGCAAGTCGATATGGATGCGGCATTGCAGAAAAAATTAGACAGTTATTCAGGCGATATTCGCCGTGCATTGCGAAGTGAAAAAATCCGCTATGGCAAAATCGAACAACAAGGTCAGCAGTTAATCATTCAGTTGCAAAACGAAGACGCCATTCAGGCTGCCTTACCTGTTTTGCAAAAAACATTGCGTGATGCCCAATTAGCCAGTACACCTGATGGACAAATTCAAGTGATTATTCCTGAATTGGTTTTGGATCAAATTCGCGAAGAAGCAGTCAAGCAGAATATCAATACTTTGCATAATCGTGTGAATGAACTGGGGGTTGCGGAACCTGTGATTCAGCAAGCAGGGAGCGACCGCATCGTGGTGCAACTGCCAGGCGTGCAAGATACGGCAAAAGCCAAAGATATTATTGGGCGTACCGCTATTTTAGAATTGCATATGGTGGCAGAAGATGCTCTTTTAGAACAAGCGGTGAGCACAGAAATTGTGCCAACAGGATATGAATTGCTTTATGAAACCGTTGCAGGCGATCAAAAAAGACCGATTTTGGTTAATCGTCAGGTAGAACTTACGGGCGACAGCATCAATTCTGCACAACAAGATTTTGATGAATACGGAGCCCCTTCGGTATCGTTGCATTTGAATAATCAGGGGGCAGCGATTTTTGGTGATTTAACGCGAGCCAATGTCAATAAACGCATGGCGATGGTGTTGATTGAACAAGACAAAAAAGAAGTGATTACAGCACCTGTGATTAAATCAGCCATTACAGGCGGTCGAGTGCAAATTTCAGGCACCATGAGTATTGCCGAAGCACAAGATACCGCTTTGCTGTTGCGTGCAGGTTCATTGGCGGCCCCAATGGAAATTATCGAAGAACGCACCATTGGACCATCTTTGGGGCGTGAGAACATTCAAAAAGGCTTCCGTTCAACTCTGTGGGGTTTTGTTGCCGTAGCAGTATTTATGATGATTTATTACCGTATGTTTGGGGTGTTTTCTGTCATTGCTTTGACTTCTAACTTACTGTTTTTAATCGCCATTTTATCTGCATTGCAGGCAACCTTAACCTTGCCAGGTATTGCTGCAATCGCCTTAACTTTGGGGATGGCAATTGATGCGAATGTGTTGATTAATGAACGCATACGCGAAGAATTACGAGAGGGGCAGCCCCCGCAAACCGCTATTAACAAAGGCTATGAATTTGCATGGGGAACGATTGTCGATTCCAACATCACCTCCCTGATTGCAGGTTTGGCATTGTTGATTTTTGGTTCAGGTCCTGTGCGTGGTTTCGCGGTGGTGCATTGTATTGGTATTTTAACTTCGATGTATTCATCAGTTGTGGTTTCGCGTGCGTTGGCCAATTTATGGTACGGTTCTCGGAAAAAACTAAAATCCATTTCAATCGGTACTGTATATCGTCCAGCTGCTAAATAACATAGAAAATGAGGGGGAAAAATCATTTTAAAATCAACGCTTTGATTTTTCTCCCTTCTTTTGTTACAATACAAGAACAATTTTTCATATTTCGAAAAATGGGCTGTTAGCCCATTTTTTTATGGGTTTTCATATATGGATTTAGAAACTTTATTAGACAAAACATTATCTGGTTTAGGTTATGAATGCGTTGATGTGGAAATGACATCACAAGGCACTTTGCGTGTTTTTATTGACCAAGAAGGAGGCATTACGGTTGATGACTGTGCCACAGTCAGCCATCATTTAAGCCATTTGTTTACCGTAGAAAATGTTGATTACAAACGCTTGGAAGTTTCAAGTCCTGGTTTGGATCGAGTTTTGAAAAAAGATCGTGATTTTGAGCGATTTGTTGGTTCAACCGTGCGTTTGGAAACGCGATTGCCTGTAAATGGGCAAAAGAAATTTGTAGGCATTATTCAGTCTTATGAAGGTGGCAAACTGACTTTGCGTATTCATAAAGATAAAGAAGAAACCGATCTCGTTTTGGCACGAGAAAACATTGATCGAGCACGATTGAAACCTGAAATTTAAATCACACAATTTTGTATATTTTTGGAGCGTTATCATGAGTCGTGAAATTTTATTGTTGGCAGAAGCATTAGCATGTGAAAAAAATGTGAGTGATGATGTTGTGATTGAAGCGTTGGAATTTGCTTTGGCTGGTGCTATGCGTAGGCAGCCTGAACATGAGGATCATGATATTCGCATTGCTATTAATCGCCAAACAGGTGATTATCAAGCCTTTCGCCGTTGGAAAATCGTTTTGGATGAAGATTACACCTATCCCAACATCGAAAAAACGGTTGAGGAAATGGAAGAAGATTACGGTTTAACCATGCAGGCTGGTGAATTCTATGAAGAAGAAATCACTGCTATTGAATTTGGTCGTGTTGGGGCACAAACTGCTAAACAGTTGATTATGCAGCGTATTCGCGATGCAGAGCGTGAAAAATTATTGGAAGAATTTTTACAAAATCAAGAATCGCTGATTACAGGCACGGTCAAACGCGTTGAAAAGCATGGAGTGATTGTCGAAATTGGCAAATTAGATGCGATTATTCCACGCGATCAACAAATTCCGCGTGAGAATTTCAGGACAGGTGATCGCGTGCGTGCTTATTTATTGCGTGTAGATCAAGAACGCTCTCGTCCAGTGATTATTTTAAGCCGTACCTGCAAAGAACTCATGCTCAAACTTTTTGAAAATGAAGTTCCTGAAATCGAAGACGGCGTTTTGGAAATCAAAGAAATCGCTCGCGATCCTGGCATGCGTGCCAAAATTGCAGTCAAATCTAATGATGCACGCATAGATCCGCAAGGGACTTGCATTGGTGTTCGTGGTTCTCGTGTGAATGCCGTTTCGCAAGAGTTGGCAGGTGAAAATATTGATGTTGTTTTGTGGTCGCCAGAAACTGCACAATTCATCATCAACGCTTTACAGCCTGCCGAAGTAACTCGCATCATGATTGACGAAGACGCTCATACTGTTGATGTAGTAGTTACCGAAGAACAGTTGGCAAAAGCGATTGGACGCAATGGTCAGAATGTTCGTTTAGCAAAAGAATTAACAGGCTGGGATTTGAATATCATGACCATTGCAGAAGCTGAAGAACACTTTAATTCCGAAGACCGTGCTTTACAAGAATTATTCACTTCTCATTTGAATATTGACGAAGAAATTGCCCAAATTTTGATTGAAGAAGGTTTTGCTTCGTTAGAAGAAGTTGCCTATGTTCCCAAAGAAGAAATGTTAGAAATCGAAGGTTTCGAAGAAGAATTGGTTGATGCTTTAAGGGAGCGTGCTCGCAAAGCGATTGTTGAAAAAAATGCAGAAGATGAGCAACTTTTGCAAACTGCGTCAGATGATTTGAAAACCTTATCATCGTTGGATCGATCAATGTTGTTGGATTTATTGCGTGCAGATATTCAAACGCGTGATGATTTGGCCGAATTGTCGGGCGATGAATTGGTGGAAATAACGGGTATTGACCATGAGACTGCCAAAAAAGTGATTATGGACGCTCGTGCACACTGGTTTACTGATGAAGGAGATGCGTCATGAGTGAAGAGAAAAAATTAACCATCACCCGTACTAAAAAGAAAGAAAGTACGGTTGACGGTGTGCAAGTAACTATGCGTCGCAAGCGGCGAATTACCGTTTCTGTGGAAGATGAAATAGCCAAAGAAAAAATTGCAGTTGAAGCAAAAGCCGCAGAAAAAGCAGAAGTAAAAACAGAAGTAGAAGTTCAGGCTGCCCCAACGGTTGCCGAAAAAGAACCCCCTGTTGAAGAAAAAGTTGCTGCACAAAAAGAAACTGTTGAAGTCGCCAGTGCAGAAGAAAAAACTGTTGCAAAAACAACAACCAAAAAAACCACCAAATCCACTGAAAAGAAAACCACCTCTCGCAAAAAAGCAGAGTTAGAAGAAATCACGGATTTGGCAGATGAAACGGTTGCGGAAGAAACACCTAAACCCAAAAGAAAAACGCGTAAAAAAGCGGAAGAAAAAGTAGAGGAAAAAACTGAAAAACCAAAAGAGCCAGTCGTTCCTCAACCTGTTGTGAGTGCAGAAGAACAAGCTCAACGCGATGAAGAAGAACGCAAAGCACAGGCATTGCGTGAGCATCAAGAAAAATTGATTCGCGAAAAACAAGAACGAGATGCACGCCGCGAAGCGGCACGCTTGCGTGCGGAAGAAGAAAAGAAAACCGCTCTCGAACAAAAAAACAAAGCAGAAAAAACTTCTGCCGATGAAAAGTCTGCATCCGTCAAAGAAAAAAACAACGCATCAAAAGACAAGAAAAAAGGTCGCGATGCCAATCATGGTCGTAAAGATGCGTTTGATGAACACGAAATGTACGGTCGTGGTCGCAATGATAAAGCACGCGATAAAAATAATCGCAATGCTTCTATGGGCAATCCAGATGACGAAAAATGGCGGAGTAAACGCAATAAAAAATTGCCCAAACAAGAAAATAAACACAGTTTCCAAACACCGACAGAACCTATTGTGCATGAAGTAACCGTTCCAGAAACCATTACAGTAGCTGATTTGGCTCATAAAATGGCAGTTAAGGGCGTAGAAGTAGTCAAAACTTTGATGAAAATGGGCATGATGGTAACCATTAATCAATCTTTGGATCAAGATACCGCTCTTATTGTTGTTGAAGAAATGGGGCATATTGGTATAGCCGCCAAAGCCGATGATCCAGATGCATTTTTGGATGATGGTGCCCAACACATTGAAGCAGAAAAATTGCCGCGTCCCCCAGTCGTTACCGTGATGGGGCATGTGGATCATGGTAAAACTTCTTTGTTGGATTACATTCGCCGTACATCTGTTGTATCAGGTGAAGCAGGGGGTATTACGCAACACATTGGTGCATATCATGTACAAACGGATAAAGGTGTGATTACCTTTTTGGATACACCAGGTCATGAAGCATTTACTGCTATGCGTGCACGCGGTGCCCAAGCTACGGATATTGTCATTTTGGTGGTTGCTGCCGATGATGGGGTAATGCCACAAACCATTGAAGCCATCAATCATGCCAAAGCCGCCCAAGTGCCTATTGTGGTGGCGGTGAATAAAATTGATAAAGAAGCGGCCAATCCAGAAAAAATCCGCCAAGAATTGACACAATATGGCATCGTGCCAGATGCGTGGGGCGGTGATGTGCAATGTATTGATATTTCTGCTAAACAGGGATTGCATATTGATGCATTATTAGATGCAGTTTTGCTGGAAGCAGAAGTTTTGGAACTGAAAGCCCCAGTGGACGCACCTGCCAAAGGGATTGTTGTGGAATCTCGTTTGGATAAAGGTCGTGGTGCAGTGGTTACTTTGCTGGTTCAATCAGGCACCCTGAAAAAAGGCGATATGCTGTTGGCAGGCGCGGCATTTGGTAAAGTGCGTGCGATGATGGACGAAACAGGCAAAGAAGTCAAAGAAGCAGGTCCGTCTATTCCAGTGGAAATTTTGGGCTTGTCTGATGTTCCGAATGCAGGTGAAGATGCAATGGTTTTATTGGACGAGAAAAAAGCAAGGGAAATTGCTCTTTTCCGTCAAGGCAAATATCGCGATGTGCGTTTGGCAAAACAGCAAGCGGCAAATTTGGAAAACTTGTTTACCAATATGGGTACGGGCGAAGTTCAATCATTGCCGATTATCATCAAATCAGATGTACAAGGTTCATACGAAGCACTTTCAGGCAGCCTGAAAAAGCTTTCTACTGATGAAGTCAAAGTCGATGTGATTCACAGCGGCGTGGGTGGGATTACCGAATCTGATGTTAATTTGGCATTGGCTTCGAAAGCAGTAATTATTGGCTTTAATGTGCGTGCTGATGGTGGTGCCCGCAAACTGGCGGAAAACGAAAATGTCAAAATTCGCTATTACAACATCATTTACGATGCGATTGATGATGTCAAAGCGGCGATGACAGGTATGTTATCACCAGAAGAGAAAGAGCAAATCACAGGCATGGCAGAAATCAGGCAGGTGATTACCATTTCCAAAGTAGGCACGATTGCAGGTTGCATGGTTACAGAAGGTTTAGTCAAACGCGATGCACAAGTTCGTGTTTTACGAAACAATGTTGTGATTCATGCAGGTCAGTTGGAATCTTTGAAACGCTTTAAAGATGATGTGAAAGAAGTCAAACAAGGCTACGAATGTGGCATCATGATTAAAGGTTACAGCGATTTGCTTGAAGGTGATCAATTAGAGTTCTTTGAAATAATCGAAGTGGCAAGAACTTTGGAGTGATTTTACTCAAATAATTCTGTTTATAAAGGCGTTGTTGAAAGCAACGCCTTTTTTGCGGATAAAGGAGCTGTTCTCATTTAAATCATAGAATATGTTACAATTGGGGTTCTAATATTCTTACTGTTGTTATGATGGAGTGATGAATGACATATAAAATAGCAGACATTTTTTGCGGAGCTGGTGGGCTTAGTTATGGATTTGGTAGAAATGAAAATTTTGAAATAGTTTTTGCAGGCGACATAGACAAAGATGCAGTAGATTCATATAAAGCAAATCACAAAAATACAGTTATTTTTAACAAAGATATAGCAAATTTAAGTGAAAACGAAATAAAAAAATTCGGACAAATCGACATTTTATTAGGTGGACCGCCGTGCCAAAGCTACTCGACACTTGGTAAAAGGCAAATGGATAGCAGGGCAAATTTATTTAAAGAATATTTGCGAATTTTAAAAATTTTATCCCCAAAAATGTTTATTTTCGAAAATGTTAGGGGAATTTTATCTATGCAGGGCGGAAAATTATTTAAACAAATTTGTGCTGAGTTTGAAAATTTGGGCTATAAAACGGATTATAAAATTTTAAATGCCGCTGAATTTGGCGTTCCACAAATCAGAGAGCGAGTTTTACTAGTAGGCACGAAAAAGGGCGAATTTAAATTTCCACGCCCTACACATGGCGAAAACGAGCAAGATTTATCAAATTTTATATCGTTAAAAGAAGCCATTGATGATTTACCGATTATCCAAAGTGGCGAAAATGGCGATGACAAGCCCTATCGCCATGCACCAAATAATGAATTTTTAAATTTTGTTAGAAACTCATCAAATTTAACCGAGCATTCAAGTCCTAAAAACAATCCCAATTTAATCAAAATTATGCAAACGCTAAAAGACGGCGAGTGCAAGGACGATTTACCGACTGAAATTCGCCCAAAATCAGGCTACACAAACACTTATGCCAAAATGTGGTGGAATCGCCCTGCACCTACAATCACACGCAATTTCGCTACCCCATCAAGCTCTCGTTGTATTCACCCACGAGATTCAAGGGCACTTAGCATTAGAGAAGGTGCTAGGCTTCAAAGTTTCCCTGATGATTACAAATTTTTCGGAAGCGACCAGTCAAAAAGACTGCAAATTGGAAATGCCGTGCCACCGCTTCTTAGCATTGCTTTGTCAAAATCAGTTTTAGAGTTTTTAGGAGAAAATTATGTTTAGTAGCGACGATTTTAAAGAATACAGAAAAAAACTTGGCTTTTCATCAAAAAGCGAATTTAAAAATTTTTTATCGGCAAAAGATATTGAAGCGAGTGTTGATTTTGCCTATATTGAAAGCCTGAACGATAGATTAGGTGAAATTTTTACAAAAATAAATGAAATTTATTATGCCCCTCGCGATATTGATAAATTTTTGCAGAATAATCTGTTTGCAACTTTTGAAAAACTCAAAAATAATGGAATTTTAAATAAATTAAACAATCAAGGCAGACGAAAAGAAGAAGTTTATTTTAGTTGGATGCGTGGATTTTTAAGCCTTGAATTTTTTAAGGGTGCGATTGCTGAGATTTTTGAAGTTGATATTTCAAAAATCAAAAATATAGGCGATGATAAATTTGATAGCTTGGATTCTTTTAAAAGAACACCAAAGGCTGATTTGGAATTTAATGCTTATAGAATCGAAGTCCAAAGTGGATTTCAGGGTATAAATGACATAAAACAGCATAAGGTCTTAGAAGCAAAGCGAGTTTTTGTCGAGAACAAAATTCAAACTCTTGTTTTGCATTTTGATTTATTTAACGGACAGGTTGCGTTTGTGGATATTTCAAATATCGCTGATGATGATTTAAACTGGATTACAAGACAACAAATGGAAGGTCAGACTGTCTTTAATATAGATCAAAACTATTTCAAGTGGCTAATTTATAAAAATCCTTCTAAATTCCAGTGTTAATTAAGTCAAATTGGGAAGCATTTAAAAATCTGTGTCAATTCGATAAATTCAACTGTTTTAATGGATTGGGGCAGGGACTATTATACAGAACAGCTAAAACAGGCACCCTGAAAATATTTCAGGGTGCCTGTTTTGTAAAGAGTGTGTGTTATTGATGTGATAGGCAGCCTGAAATTATTCTTCAATAGATTTCATCAATTCATCTCGCCATTTTGATAAATCAGCCAAAATGCGTTGCTGATGATCGTTTAAATCGTTGTGTTGTTGTACTTCTTGCCAATCTTTTTGAAACAAAACATCTTGTCGCTCAAACATGCGTTTGCGATAGGCTTGGTATTCATCTTGTTCGCGTTCGCTTGCCGTTTGCGGAAAATAACGGCATTTGTAATGAGAAAACAAATCAGGCAAACGGTTATCATTAAAACTTTCCGTTGAAATGGCTTTTAAATCTTCTGGATTTTGCCAAGACAAATCCCGAATTTGCTGGCACATCGCAACATCGCCGCCTTGAATAAAACCACTATACAGTTGTTCTTCTACTTCCAATTCATGGTCTGCTTGCCATTCTTGATTGAGGCATTGAACCATATTTTGAATAAAAGTGGGATTTTGCTGAATTTTTTGTTGATGCTGTTTCACTGTTTTGGGGTCAAGTCCAATCAAATTCCAGCCATTGCCTTTATCCAAAACGCGAATGGTCGATACGGCTGGTGTTCTGTTTAATTTGATGATTTTCAGAGGAACTTCTTCTTTGGCTTCTTTTTTGGCGTTGATGATTTCTTCCATTTCTGATGGTGAAATATTTTGCCAAAATTCAGGGTCGTGTCGTAGGTTATACACCCATATTTCATTAGGATTGGCACCCTGCAAAACAGGATACGCCACAGTGGTTTTGGTAAAGCGTTTATCGTAGCGTCCGCTGCTGTACACAAACGGTTGTGGATTGCGAAGATGGATGATTTTTTGTAATTCTTCTTTATCCCTATTTTTAAACATATAACGAAGATATTCAGGGTGCTTTTGCAAAACCAATTTTGCCAAATCAATGGTGGCGAATACATCGCTTAACGCATCATGTGCGTGTTCATGCTTGATGTGATTGGCTTGTGCCAATAATTCTAATTTATGAATTTTGCAGCCGTCTTCATCATATACCCAATTCAAACCATCAGGACGCAGGGCGGATAACATTCGCATCACATCTAATAAATCCCAGCGAGAACGATTGTTTTGCCAATGCCATTGATAAGGGTCGTAAAAATTCCTCCATAAGGTGTATCGCATGATTTCATCATCATAACGAATATTGTTATAGCCCACAAAAATCGTATCAGGCAAAGCAATTTCATTGATGAAAAAACGACAAAATTCCCATTCACTCATGCCGTTTTGTTGTGCGTCATAAGGAGAAATGCCCGTAACCACCAAAGCATTCGGCGATGGCAGACAATCATCTGATAATTGAATAAGGATATTCACAGCATCACCAATCGGATTGAAATTTTCGTCAGTGCGTTGTCCTGCAAACTGCATAATGTGTGCATTGGCTTTGTCCAAGCCAGAAGTTTCTAAATCATAAAAAAAGAAATTCATGCGTTTCTCCCAAATGAAAGCAAAACAGAATTATAAAAAAATAACATTCAGGCTGCCTGAAAGCATTTCCCATGCAGGGGCATTTTTTTCCGATTGTTTTCCAATACATCAACCATAACATTGTACTCATATCTATCAGTAAGTTTCTATATGGGAATTGTCAAAATATCCATTACAATATCTTCTCTCACAACAAACAAAAGTAAAACGATGCAAACTTTAACTTGTGCACAAATGCGTTTGGCGGAAGAAGACGCAGTTTCGCGTGGTATATCTTTATTGACTTTAATGGAAAATGCGGGAAAAGGAGCAGCAGAAATTTTGTGCCGACACCACAATCCACAATACGGCTTAATGCTTTGTGGAAAAGGCAATAACGGCGGAGATGCTTTGGTGATGGCACGCATTTTGGCAGAAAAACAAATTCACAGCGATGTGGTTTTTGTATTGGGTGAAAATTTGTCTGAACTGGCTCAAATCAATCGCGAAGCACTGATTCCTTATATTGAAAAAGGTTTGATTCGCGAAATTGCTTCTCAAAACATCGAATGGGAAAAATACGATTTTATTGTCGATGGCATTTTGGGTACAGGTTTTTCAGGCAGCCTGAAAGAAGATGTGGTCAATATCATATCTCTTGCCAATCAAACTTCTGCTTTTCGTTTGGCTTTGGATATTCCCTCTGGCATGAATGCGGATACAGGGGTTTTTGATGATTATGTTTTTTATGCAGACATCACTACTGCTTTTGGTGCGTTTAAGCCTGCCCATCATAGGCAAGAATTTATGATGTTGTGTGGTGGTGTGGTGTGTGTGCCGATTGGCATTATGGGGGAGGGTAGAGCATGAAACAAATTTTTGTGCTTCAACAACCGCATATCGAATTGTGTCAATTACTAAAAATTACAGGCATTGCCAATAGTGGCGGTCAGGCAAAAATGATGATTGCCGACCAAATGGTTTTGCGTAATGGAAACATCGAAACTCGCAAAACTGCCAAAATTGGTGCAGGAGAAACCATCATCGTTCAACTGCCTGATGGCGATAGAAAGATAGAAATTCAATCGCCAATTTCTATGTAGGATTTTTAGTCTGCCTATTTGGGAATGTTTTTAAATTAGGCAAAAATCTTTCAGGGTGCCTGTTCGTTTTAGGTATAAAAAACCGCTTTTCTCATGAAAAGCGGTGGTGTTTGAATGAATTATTTGCTGTTTTGGGCATCAATCCATTCCTGACAAATTTGCCAAAGACCTTGTACCCGCGACTTGCCAGTGATTTGCACGGCACGGTCGATGGTGTCGAGTGCTTCGGAGCGACCCATTAAGGTAATTTGGCGATATTCGCCAGTTGCCAGTTTGCGGCGATTAAAATCTGCTGCGATTTGAGCCGCAGTACGCCTTCTTTGATACTCCATCTATCTATTCCTTATATTTGTGTTCACAAAAAAGTTTCGTGATTATATGCCTCATTTTTCAAGATGACAATAATATGTTCAATAGTTTATAACTATCAAAACCAATCCATACATACATATATATATATATCGCCTGTATACTAATGTTTCAGGGGTATAGTGGCTTAATGGATTTTGAATTATTAGACCAATTACACTAAATTTAGATTGTTTTTTAGCAAAGCAAGGTCATAGCAAAATAGTAATGAAGGAGGATGAGTAAGGAGAACTTCTATCAACAGGCAAGCTGAAAGCTTACTCGGTTTTATGACAAAAGTATTTTCCGCAAGATGGCTGCTCAATAGATTTTTCAGGCTGCCTGTTGAGGTAAGTTTTGGGGCATCCAATTCATCAGTCATGATTTATGGATAAAAATCAGACAACAAGATGGGAGATTTTGCAAAATGATGATGACAATTTCCCTTACTTGACAAAAGGCGTAACGCTGTTATAATGCACCGCTTCACTTAAAAAGTTAAGCGGGAATAGCTCAGTTGGTAGAGCGCAACCTTGCCAAGGTTGAGGTCGCGAGTTCGAGACTCGTTTCCCGCTCCATTTGGCGGGGTGGCAGAGTGGTTATGCAGCGGCCTGCAAAGCCGTGGACGCCGGTTCGATTCCGACCCCCGCCTCCAAAATGTTTGCCCGGGTGGTGAAATAGGTAGACACAACGGACTTAAAATCCGTCGACCCTAACACGGTCGTGCCGGTTCGATTCCGGCTCCGGGCACCAATTTAAAAAAAAAGCGTAATCTATGATTACGCTTTTTTTATTGTCCATTCTTTGAAAGACTTTTGCAAAATTGCCGTCTGCGGTTGTGCTGCTACACTTCGTATTCATATCGACCAGTTTTGCAAAAAATTGTTTCAGCCTGCCTGTTGGATATAAAAATCACTTAAACAATAGTGAGGCACCCTGAAAAACATCGGATGATTGTCCAATGGTTTGATTCAATTTGAGTGTAAAAGTTTTATAATACGGCCCATGCTGTGAGCAGAGATTTCATTATGAAAAGTCAATTTCATCATATTGGCATTGTGATACGACCGCAAACGCCCAATATTCCAGAAACCGTTTCTTTGGTTTGCGATTTTTTGCGTGCTCAAAATATTGACCTTTATTTTGATGAAACCAGCGAATCTGATTTACATCAACTTTCCCATTTTCAAGAGCGACCGCATATTAGCAAAGCCAAAATGGGGCAAATTTGCGATTTAGTCATTTCCTTTGGTGGTGATGGTACATTGCTTTCCATTGCACGCAAAATTGCACCGTATCGTATTCCTTTGATTGGTGTTAATCGTGGTTCTTTGGGCTTTTTGACCCAAGTTTCCAGCGAAGAAGTTGTATCTCAATTAGAAGCGATGCTGACAGGCAAATACATCATCGAAGAACGCATTCTTTTAGAAACAGCCATTTATCGCGATGATGCCGAAATTCATCGTGCATTGGCATTGAATGATGTGGTTTTCAATCGTGGTGCGGCAGGGCAAATGATTGAATTTGAAGTGTTTATCAATCAAGATTTTGTGTATACGCAACGGTCTGATGGCTTGATTGTTTCTACCCCCACAGGTTCAACGGCATATGCTTTGGCAGCAGGCGGCCCGATTTTGCAACCGACATTGCACGCACTGACTTTGGTGCCGATTTGTCCGCAATCCATGACCAATCGTCCGATTGCGGTTAGCGATGCTGGGGAAATTAAAGTTCTGATTACCCATGCTTCTGATGCACGAGTTTATTTTGATGGACAGTCGTTTTTTGATTTACAAAATATGGATAAAATCAAAATTCGCCGATATCGCAACAGTTTGCGAATGTTGCAGCCATCGGATTACAATTATTTTCACACTTTACGACAAAAACTCCATTGGGGTGAACAGTTGGTGTAGTTTGTTTTAAATCAACTCTTTTTTATAATTTTTTGCAGATAATACTCATCTTAAATTTAATCAGAATGGAGAACACCATGTACTGGAAAAAATTATTGCGATTTGTTTTACCTTTTACTTTGATGGCAACATTGATGGCGTGCAGTGAAGAAGAACTCACTGTCGAAAATAATGACCTTGTTGTTTCAGACAATCGTCCCATGATTATCGCCGTTGCACGCCCTGATTATGCCCCCTTATCGTTGCGAGATGAAAAAGGCTTGGCAACAGGATTTAACATCGACATCATGAATGCGATTGCCAAAGACCAAGATTTAAAAATAGAAATTGTAACGGATAGTTTTAAAAACATGGTACCAGGTGTGGGGAGTGGCAAATATCAAATTTCACTCACAGGTGAAACTTCTAATGAAAATATGAAAAAACATGGTCATTTTATTGATGTTGTTTTAAAACGCCGCATGGCATTGCTGGTGCGTAGCGACAGTAACATTAAAACATTTGAAGATGCGATTGGTAAACGATTTACCACACAAGCCAATACGCCAATGGAAAGCGAATTACGCTCTCGTGAATGGGCGGGTGAAGTAGAACCTGCGAATACTGCCTATTCGGGTTTAATGCGTGTTAAAGAAAATCAATCTGATGTCTTATTTGTTAATGCTACCGTAGCCATGAGTTTGTATAAAGGTCGTTCTTCTGAATATCATTTAATTCCAGTCCCAGTTGAATACAATCCAGAAGGAAGCATGTCATTTTTGGTGAATAAACAACGGCAAGATTTAATTCAAAAAATGAATCGTGGTTTGGCTAATATTCTTGCCAATGGCGAATACGACAAAATTTATCGTCAATGGATTGGCGATGATATGTGGTTAAAGCCCACAAAAGTAGATCCTACCGCACTATCTACTCCACCGATTGCCAGTCAACTACAAGTTGTCAGTCAACCACAAGTTCCTGACAATATGTAAATGACTAAAATGTTGTAAAATACTTTCAGGCTGCCTGAAAAATAATGTTCAGGCAGCCTGAAATCTTGATTTAATAAATATTTTAAGGATAAAACATGAGTACAATCATTGATGTTTTTGCACGCGAAATTTTGGATTCACGCGGTAATCCAACCGTAGAATGTGATGTCTTATTAGATTCTGGCGTTATGGGGCGTGCGGCAGTGCCCTCTGGTGCTTCCACAGGGGAAAAAGAAGCTCTTGAATTGCGAGATGGCGATAAATCTCGCTATTTGGGGAAAGGCGTTTTAAAAGCTGTTGCCAATATCAATGATGAAATTGCAGATAAACTCATTGGCGTAGACATCGCCGACCAAGCCTATATCGACCAACTGATGTTGGATTTAGATGGTACAGAAAATAAAGGGCGTTTAGGTGCTAATGCGACACTGGCTGTTTCTTTGGCAGTGGCTCGTGCAGCAGCAGAAGAAGCAGGCTTGCCTTTGTATCGTTATGTTGGGGGGGCAGGTCCAATGGCAATGCCTGTACCAATGATGAATGTCATCAACGGTGGTGCTCATGCCAATAATTCTTTGGATATTCAAGAATTTATGATTATGCCAGTAGGAGCAACATCATTTCGCGGAGCATTGCGTTGCGGTGCAGAAGTTTTCCATCATCTGAAAAAATTATGCGACCAAAAAGGCTATTCCACCACAGTGGGCGATGAAGGCGGTTTCGCTCCTAATTTAGATCGTCATGAAGATGCCATTAAATTGATTTTAGAAGCCGTGAAACAAGCAGGTTATCAACCAGGCGAAGATGTGATGATTGCTTTGGATTGTGCATCCAGCGAATTTTATAAAGATGGCAAATACGAATTAAAAGCCGAAGGATTGTCTTTAACATCAAAAGAATTTGCCGATTATTTAGAAAATTTAGTCAATCAATACCCCATCATTTCCATCGAAGACGGTATGAGCGAACACGATTGGGAAGGCTGGAAATTACTCACAGAACGATTAGGCAAAAAAGTGCAATTAGTGGGCGATGATGTTTTTGTTACCAATCCCAAAATTTTGGCAGAAGGGATTGATGCAGGCATTGCCAATGCTTTATTGGTCAAAGTCAATCAAATTGGTACATTGTCCGAAACATTAAAAGCGGTCGATTTAGCCAAACGCAACCGCTATACCTGCGTGATGAGTCATCGCTCTGGCGAAACCGAAGATTCCACCATTGCCGATTTAGCCGTTGCTACTAACTGCATGCAAATCAAAACAGGTTCATTATCTCGTTCAGATCGCATTGCGAAATACAATCAACTGCTTCGCATTGAAGAAGAATTAGGCAACAGTGCTTATTATCCAGGCAAAAAAGCGTTTTATCAGATTGGATAAGTCATGAAAGGCTTTGCGTTGTTTTTTTTGGTGGTGCTTGCATTTTTCCAATACAAACTTTGGATTGATGAAAACGGTTGGCGTGGGCATCAAAAATTGGAAGAACAACTTAAACAACAACGCATTAAAAATCGCGAACAAACAGCGATGAATAAAGCTTTGCGAGTGGAAGTCGACAATCTTGCCAAAAGTCATGAAGCATTCGAGGAAATTGCACGCGAGCAATTCAGTTATGTGAAACAAGGCGAGATTTTATACATCACGCGTGATTAACTTTATTCCAACAGGCAGCCTGAAACATTTTCAGGCTGCCTGTTTTATATGGTTGCTGCGTCTTTTATGATGTTGTTACAGTTGATGCCTGAATTTTTAAATCTATTAAGATTAAAGGAAAAACCATGAGTTATCGTGAAATGCGAATTATTTTGCCTTCCCAATACGCCGAATCATTATCAGACGCCTTGATGGAGCAAGGGGCTTTGAGTAGTGCGATTGAAGACGCCTATGCAGGTACAGAGCAAGAACAAGCCATTTTTGGAGAACCTGGTGAACCAACGGGTATTTGGGACAACAGTTTGCTGTTGGCATTATTTGACGAAACCGCTGATATAGAACAAATCATTCAGGCTGCCTGTGAAGATATTCAAATTTCTGTTCCCTCATATCAAATCACAGAAATTCCAGAGCAGGATTGGGTTCGCATCACGCAAGCACAGTTTGACCCTATTCGCATTTCCGAACGATTGTGGATTGTGCCCTCATGGCACGATGCACCTGATGAGCAAGCCATCAATCTTAAATTAGATCCTGGTTTGGCATTTGGTACGGGATCTCACCCCACAACTCGCCTTTGTTTGCAATGGTTAGACCAACATATGACATCAGGACAAACCGTTTTGGATTACGGTTGTGGTTCAGGTATTTTGGCGATTGCAGCCTTAAAACTGGGGGCGAAAAGTGCCGATGGCGTAGATATTGATCCACAAGCTGTGGAAGCTGCCCAAGCCAACGCTCAAACCAACAATGTAGAAGCGTCTTTCAGGCTGCCTGAAAGTGTAGATACGCAAACCTATGACATCGTTTTGGCCAATATTTTGGCTAATCCATTGCGATTATTGGGCGAACTATTGGCATCTCATGTCAAAACTGGCGGAAGCATTGTTTTATCAGGTATTTTAGAAAGCCAAGCGGAAGAAATTAGCGAAATTTATTCGCAATGGTTTACCATGAATCCTCCTGTTTTTGATGAGGGCTGGACCTGTTTAACAGGGATTAAAAAAGCAGCCTGAAAGCACTCCCCGTGCGGGGCATTTCCCATGCAGGGGGCAGCACTTCCCGTGCATGGATTTTACTCAATTCAGCCTGCCTGCTAAATGATTAGAAATTTCTTATATGTTGTAAAAATACAACAAACGAGAAGAAAATTTTAAGGGGCTGTATTAGATTAGCAGTTATGATAGACTGCAAAAATGAAGATAACGCATTGTAAATTAAAGAAATCTGTACAGAAGAAACTGCTTGAATTTTTTGTATTAGAAGTTACAGCAAGAAGTGCAGCCGATATT
>JAGCOT010000108.1 GCA_017645365.1 Neisseriaceae bacterium | reverse complement strand
TGACCGCAAATCTTTCCCACTTTTCTTGAAAGAATGTGAGTTTAGATTTAACTATGGGACACCAAAACAGCAACTCAAAACATTGCGAAAATGGTGTGGAATTTAACAATTTTTTGGGCTAATCTAATACAGCCCCAAAATAAAGGGAAGTGCCAAAATCACAATGGTGGCATGTCCCAATACGATAAAAATGTTTTTGAATATTTTGTCCATTGAGGCAACCTGAAAAAATTTAAACCGTTTCTTCAAACACAAAACCTGTTTCTGCTGTGATTTGTTGTTGCAATGATGCACGCTTTTGTTCATATTGACTGCGATTGTTTTCAGGCAGCCTGAAAGCAGGAATCACACCTTGTGAACCATATTTCATTTTTTTGGTTTGCTGTTGGTGCGTTATTGTGGCGATTTTTTTATTGCGGTTAATTTTGACGATTCGAGCATTGATTAAGTTTTTACGAGCCGCTTTGAGCAGCAATGGTAATAAAAATAAAGATTCCCCTATGGCAAATGCCACGCAAATACCCAAAAAGATAATGGATAAAGTAGTTCCTAAATTCATGGTAATCACACTTAATAACGCCACGACCAAAATCATCAGCGAACCTGAATACATCGTCAGTTTCAGCATTTTTTCGCGTCGTGCCACTTCATCAGGAGAAGCTATCGGAATAACTTTCCATTCAATCACTTGCTGACCTGATTGCCATTGATTGAAAACAGTATCCAAAGTATTGACCGCTTCATCATCTTGGATATTTTGCGTTTGCGTAATATGGGTAAAATCTTTCATCATTCACAATCCATTCTGTTGAAAAGTGCCTATTCTAACATTGAATATACGCTATAAAGAAAAACAGACAAGCTGAAAACTTTTGAATTTCGCCAAACTTCATTTCAGGCAGCCTGAAACAAAAAAGGCAACCTGAAATTTTCAGGCTGCCTTTTTATTGAATCAATCACGCATATTTTTGGCGTAATTGTTTGGCGACTTTAACCATCAATTCCAAAGCCGCACGGGTTTCTGGCCAAGCACGGGTTTTTAAGCCGCAGTCTGGATTAACCCACAAGCGTTCTTTTGGAATAACTTTCAAGGCTTTTTCCAACAAGTGAGTGAGTTCTTCTTCACTTGGCACGCGTGGGCTGTGAATGTCATACACACCTGGACCAATGTCGTTTGGATATTTGAATTTCACAAACGCGTCTAACAATTCCATATCCGAACGCGAAGTTTCAATGGTAATCACATCAGCGTCCATCGCAGCGATTGCAGGCAGAATGTCGTTAAATTCCGAATAGCACATATGGGTGTGAATTTGTGTGCTATCGGCAACGCTCATGCTGGATAAGCGGAAGCATCGTCCTGCCCATGCTAAATAAGCGTCCCAGTCGGCTCGTTTCAAAGGCAAACCTTCGCGAATGGCAGGTTCGTCAATTTGAATCACCTTAATGCCTGCTTTTTCCAAATCCAAAACTTCGTCATTCAGTGCCAGTGCGATTTGTTCGCACACTTGGCTTCTGGGAATATCGTTGCGTACAAACGACCATTGCAACATTGTTACAGGACCTGTGAGCATACCTTTCATTGGGCGGCGTGTCAGCGTTTGGGCGTAAGATGACCACGCAACCGTCATCGCTTTGGGACGCGTTACATCGCCAAAAATAATCGGCGGTTTCACGCAACGACTGCCGTAACTTTGCACCCAGCCAAATTGCGTAAAGGTGTAGCCGTCCATTTGTTCGCCAAAATATTCAACCATATCGTTGCGTTCGGCTTCGCCATGCACAGGCACATCAATGTCTAATTCTTCTTGAATTTGAACGACATAGGCGATTTCTTTTTTCATTGCGGCTTCGTAGTCGGCGGCGGATAGTGTACCTTTTTTGAATGCCGCTCTTGCCTGACGAATTTCTGTGGTTTGTGGGAAAGAACCGATGGTTGTGGTGGGCAACAGGGGCAAGTTTAACACCGCTTGTTGTGCCTTAATGCGTGTTGCAAAGTCGCTTTGGCGTTTATCGGCATTTGCTGGCAGTGCGGCAATGCGTTGTTTGACTTCTGCTTTATGAATCAAAGGACTATTCGCACGGCTCGCGACGGCTTTGTCGGACGCGGCAAATTCACTCGATACAGCGTCCAAACCGTTATTCAAAGCGGTTTTCAGGCAGCCTATTTCGCTTAATTTTTGCACGCCAAAGGCTAACCATTCTTTGATTTCACTGGATAATTTTTCTTCTACGCCCAAATCTTGTGGCGAATGTAACAAGGAGCAAGAAGATGAAACCCACAAGCGGCTACCTAATTTATCTGCCAAAGGTTTAAGAATATCAAACACTTGACGCAAGTTTGCACGCCACACATTGCGGCCGTCAATGAAACCTACCGACAACACTTTGTCATCTTTCAGGCTGCCTGAAAATACGGATAATTGTTCAGGAGCACGCACGCAATCAATATGCACGCCTGCAACGGGTAAATTGTTAATTAAATCAATATGTTCTGCGACAGAACCAAAATAAGTGCCTAACAGAATTTTCACACCCGTTTTGGCTAATTCGCCATACACTTTTTGGAATTGATTTAACCACTCACTTGGCAAATCCAAAGCCAAAATGGGTTCGTCAATTTGCACCCATTCAACGCCTAATGCTTTAATTTCATTCAAAATTTCAACATAAACAGGCAAGAGTTTATCTAACAAATTCAAACGATTAAATTCGCCCCCTTTGGTTTTGCCTAACCACAATAAAGACAACGCACCCACAATAGTCGGTTTCACCTTAACGCCGTCTGCCAATGCTTCGCTAATTTGTGCTTTCAGGTTGCCCAAAACCGCTTGGAATGTGGTATTTTCAGACCATTCAGGCACCAAATAGTGATAATTTGTATCGAACCACTTGGTCATTTCCAAAGCAGGCTGCTCCTTATTGCCACGAGC
Source organism: Neisseriaceae bacterium (assembly GCA_017645365.1). GTDB lineage: Bacteria > Pseudomonadota > Gammaproteobacteria > Burkholderiales > Neisseriaceae > RGIG9985. Next base: position 1,385 of record JAGCOT010000108.1, on the reverse strand, counting down.
CAATTCAAAGTATTGTTTCATCGACAAATTTTGAGCGTCAAACCCAAAGCGGGCGGGAATGGCACCCACTAAAACCTGCGTGTCTAACACATGGTCATACAAAGAAAAATCGCCCACAGGCACCAAATCAATGCCAGCGGCTTTTTGTAAGTTGCGGTTAATGCTGCGAATTTCTTTTGCAACATTCAAAACATCTTGTTCAGACGCTTCATTTTTCCAATATTTTTCAACACAAAACTTCAATTCGCGTTTCGCACCCACTCGCGGAAAACCCGAAATATGCGTGGTGATTGCCATAATAAAATCCTTAAAAATCAAATAAATAAAGAATAATGCCGTTGGTTAACAGCAAAAGACACCAAGTCGCCAAAAACCGCTTTCACACGGACAACTTGGCGAACTCTGGTGCAGTTTGCTGTGAGCTTAACTCCAACATTACTCACGACTGGCGATATTTTCCAACAAATTTTATCATTATGCAATTTCATAATTTTGCGATTTTGTATGAAAATTTTTAATATTAATCATTCAGGCAGCCTGAAAAGTCATTGACGAACAATCACAACGGTATCAGGATAATCCACAAATGCTTTGAGAAATAAGTATTCTCCACGAAAAATAGGCGTATCCACTAATTGCCATTGCGGTGAAAAATCTGGCGAAACTTTGCGAATTTCATTTTCAAGCAAAGTAGTGCAATACAAATGCGGTTTGCTTTTTTCTCTTAAAACGAATGGTTGCCCTACTTTTTGTTTCAAAGATTGAACCATTTGCTGTTTTTGGCTGGCAGTGAGAAATTGCGGACGAATCACCGCATAAGCACTGGCACGGTCGGAAGCCCCAAAATAAGTGAGAGGCGTCAGTAATACACCGTCTGATGGCGTTTGCAATGGCTCTTGCGTAGTGGCATGAATCACCATAATTTGTGGAGTGATTGCTACAATCACGCCAATATGCGAATAATCTCCGCCGCCTATTTGACGAATAAGCAGGCTGTCGGTTTCTGTACCCATACGCAAAACCCAATCGCCCACTTCCAACGGTGGCAATGCGGACAAGTCCGCAGGTACAAACTTTTCAGGCTGCCTGAAAAAAATTGCCATGCCATCAAGCAAAACAAAACCGCCACAATTATGGCGGTTGTTAAATAGATCCATTTGCGTTTCATATTTTCAGGCTGCGTTATAAACGAACTTTCCACTGATTACCGTCTTTAACCAAACGAATACTATCGTTAATTTCTTTATGGGGCTGTATTAGATTAGCAGTTATGATAGACTGCAAAAATGAAGATAACGCATTGTAAATTAAAGAAATCTGTACAGAAGAAACTGCTTGAATTTTTTGTATTAGAAGTTACAGCAAGAAGTGCAGCCGATATTTTG
>JAGCOT010000107.1 GCA_017645365.1 Neisseriaceae bacterium | reverse complement strand
ATTGACCGCAAATCTTTCCCACTTTTCTTGAAAGAATGTGAGTTTAGATTTAACTATGGGACACCAAAACAGCAACTCAAAACATTGCGAAAATGGTGTGGAATTTAACAATTTTTTGGGCTAATCTAATACAGCCCCTAAGATAAAGTTATTTTTCAGGCTGCCTGTCAAATAATTTATAATCGGCATCCGCATTTTTTGCAAATACCGTTTTATAACCGTTTCAGGCAGCCTGAAACATTTCATTCACAGATTTTCTTATGAGTAAAAAAGTTTTTATCCGCACTTTCGGTTGTCAAATGAATGAATACGACTCCGACAAGATGCTTGCCGTATTAGCCGACCAAGAAGGTTGCGAAACTGTTGCAACCCCCGAAGAAGCAGATATTATTTTATTAAACACTTGCAGTGTACGAGAAAAAGCACAGGAGAAAGTTTTTTCTGATTTAGGACGCTTGCGAGAATTGAAAAAAAACAATCCAAAATTGATGATTGGTGTTGGTGGTTGTGTGGCATCGCAAGAAGGAGAACACATCATCGAAAGAGCGCCTTTTGTGGATATTGTATTTGGTCCGCAAACTTTACACAGGCTGCCTGAATTGATTGCCAAGCGACACAAAGAAAACAAGCCACAAGTGGATATTTCTTTTCCAGAAATTGAGAAATTCGACAAAATTCCCGCCACCAGTACCACGCATGCCTCTGCTTTTGTGTCCATTATGGAAGGATGTTCTAAATATTGCAGTTACTGCGTTGTGCCCTACACACGCGGAGAAGAATTTTCTCGTCCTTTGGAAGATGTGTTGACCGAAATTATGGGATTAGTCGCACAGGGCGTTAAAGAAATTCATCTTTTAGGACAAAATGTCAATGCTTATCGTGGAGCGATGGCGGACGGTGCTTTTTGCGATTTTCCAACGCTGTTGCGAATTGTGCATGAAATTGACGGTATTGAACGATTGCGATTTACCACCAGTCATCCGCGTGAATTTTCAGACGCATTGATTGAATGCTATCGCGATTTACCCAAACTGGTTTCTCATTTACATCTACCCATTCAAAGCGGTTCAGATCGAGTTTTGGCAGCAATGAAACGCGGTTATACCGCTTTGGAATACAAATCCATCGTTCGCAAACTGCGTGCAGTGCGTCCTGATTTGTGTTTGAGTTCTGATTTTATTGTAGGATTTCCCACAGAAACCGAAGCGGAATTTGAACGCACACGAAAATTGGTTGAAGATTTGGCATTTGATTTAAGTTTTGTCTTTATTTACAGCCCTAGACCAGGTACACCTGCGGCGGATCTTCCCGATACCATTCCTCATGAAGAAAAAGTACGCCGTTTGGAAGCACTTAATGTCTTATTAGAAAAAGAAACCACTCGCATCAATGAAGGCATGAAAAACACAGTACAACGATGTTTGGTTGAAAGTATTTCCAAAAAGGATCCCAATCAACTGCAAGCCAGAACTGCTAATAACCGAGTCGTCAATTTCACTGGCGATGCAACACTGATTGGGCAAATGGTAGATATTCGAATCACAGAAACATTCACTTTTTCATTGCGTGGTAAACTTATCGAAACAAATTAAACTTTCAGGTTGCCTGTATTCAATTAAAAACATCTTTCAGGCAGCCTGAAACATCGGTTCAGTTATTATGATTAAAAAAATCATTAAAAAAATCATTCCGCAAAAAACAAAAAAAATCAGCAAAAAGCATCACCCTTTGCGTGATGAAATGCTCTCTCATGCAGCAGAACGAGTGATTCGCACACTATCCGAATCAGGCTTTGAAGCCTATGTAGTCGGCGGTGCGGTGCGTGATTTGCTTTGTCAGCGAGAACCCAAAGATTTCGATGTTGCCACAGACGCCACGCCGAATGAAGTACGGCGTTTATTTCGGCGTAGTCGAATTATTGGCAGGCGTTTCCCGATTGTTCATGTCCCCATCGGCTATGAAATTATTGAAGTAACCACTTTTCGTAGTGGCGATGTTGAACTGCATAATAGCGAAGGTCGCATCATGCGGGACAATGTGTACGGCACGCGTGCAGAAGATTCATCACGGCGGGATTTTACTTGTAACGCTCTCTATTACGACCCCTTAAAAGAAATTTTGATTGATGACCACAATGGTTGGAAAGACATTCAAGCCAAAAAATTGGTGATGATTGGCGATCCTGTGGCACGCTTTCGAGAAGACCCCGTGCGTATTTTGCGTGCTATTCGTCTATCTGCCAAATTGGGATTCAAAATGGCGGATAATATTCAGGCTGCCATTACACAATGTCAATTACTGCTTAAAAACGAACCCATCGCTCGACTTTTTGACGAAATCACCAAAGAATTGTTATGCGGATATTCGGTAGAATGCTTAAATCGTCTTCGTTTATCAAACATTTCCGACACTATTCATCCTTTGTATCGCTCGATTACGCTGGACGAAAATAGTCAGCAATGGCAATTTTTACAAATCGTTTTAAAAAATACCGACCAACGCGTCCAAGAAGATTTGCCCATATCCATTGGATTTATTTTAGCGGCTATTTTATGGCAAGATGTTCGCCAATTATGGCAAAAACATAAGGCTACTGGAACTTCTCCCGAACAATCTATGGTAGACGCTGTTAAGCAAATGCGACAAAGCATGGAAACAGGTTTTGGCATCCCCAATCGCTTTATTTCCATTATGCGAGAAATTTGGGCTTTACAACCACATTTAGAAAACCTGCGTGGCAAACGCCCTTATCGAGTTTTACGAAGAGAATATTTTCGTTCAGCATATGATTTTTATGTTTTGCGGACTCAATGCAATGATGCCTCTGCATCCATTGCCGATTGGTGGAAAACTTTTCAGGCTGCCTCTGAACATCAACGCGAAGAAATGATTCAGCAACTCAATGCAGGCAAATCAAAACCGAAAAATAAACGCAAAAGACGAAAAAAATCACCTAAAAAAACAGATGGCGATTAACAATCCTTTGAAAACCACACCATTTATCCCCATATTGAGACGGTTGATGAAATAGCATGCCAACAAATGCAATATGGCTTACAATGCTTGGTTTTAAAACACACATACATCAGAAAGAAGATTTACTATGGCGAAAAAGAAAAAAAGCAATGCAGCAGTCAATTTTGTTTTGATTGGCTTAATTGCCATCGTGGGTTTAATTGCCTTTATGATTGCCAAAACAGGCGGGCAAAAAACCAAATTTGAGCCTTATCAACCACAACAAAAAACCGAAAAATCCACTCAACCCAAAATCGAAATTCGCCCTGCCCCTGTGGATCAAGAAGTTGGAAAAAATGCACCTGATGAATTGGAAACTTTAATCCGCAATTTGCCAGAAGAAAAAACACAAGCAACAGAAAGCAATTCAACAGAAACGGCAAAAACAACCCCTAAAACCCAGTTACCTGCGGATAAAACTGCAAAAACAGAAACCAAGCCAGAAAAATCATCAGGCGAAAATGAAGACCCTGTGATTACCTTGAAAAAAGACACATCCAAAGAAGCTACACAAGGAAACAAAAAAATCACACCCGAAGAAATTTTAAACGGCAAAACAACACCCAAACCTCCTGCAAACGATGCCAATACGGCCCAAAAAGCCACTGAAAAAAGATTGGTTGTCCAAACAGGAGCGTTTTTAAATCGCAGTCAAGCCGAAGCACAACAGGCTGAATTGGCTTTGATGAACATCAAAACCCATATCGAGACTGTTAAAGCCAATGGACAAACAACCTATCATGTTCGTTCAGGCAGCCTGAAATCATCCGAAGTGGAAAAAATTCAAAGTCAATTACGCAAACGCAATATTGAAAGCATTGCATTAACCGTACAATAATTTTGAGGAAAAAAACATGAAATTCAATCAACTGAAAAACTGGATTGCCACCGCTGTTTTAGGTTTGGCATTTAGCATGTCTCATGCAGAAATTGTAGAAGGTAAAGATTACACTGTACTTCCACAACCTATTCCACAAGAAGACACCAAAAAAATCGAAGTCATGGAATTTTTTGCTTACAGTTGCTCTCATTGCTACCATCTTGAAGAGGGGTTAATGAAAGAAGTTAAAGCATTTCCAGAAGATGTTTATTATCGTCCTGAACATGTGGTTTGGGATCCTTCTATGGTGCCATTGGCACGCATCGCTGCTGCTGCCAAAGTCAGCAACACAGTAGTTCAAGCAAATCACGCTGTATTTGAATTGATTTTCGTGGAAAAAGACCGAGAAAAAGTAGAAAAAATCGTGGTTTCGCCAGAAGCATTTAAAGCTTGGGCAAATCAACAAGGTGCATGGGGTAAAAATTTAGCAAAAGCCTATGACGATAAAAAAACAGAACAACTTTTGCAAAGAATGCAACAAATGACATTGAAATATAAAATCGACAGCACTCCATCCATTATCATCGGAGGTAAGTACAGGCTGAATGATGCACGCAATTTTAATGCCATGAAAGAACTCATCGAAAAAGTTCGCCAAGAAAAAACCAGCAAACCTGCAAAACCTTTTGCCAAACAACACACAGGGGCCAATTTAGCAGCCGCTGCCAATCACTAAACCTCTTTTCAGGCTGCCTGAAATTTAGACTGGCATTAAGTTTCTAACTTATCCATTCCATTTTTTCAGGCAGCCTGAATTGATAAAAAAATCACCCAAGCCAATAGGCGAAGTTTCAATATTTATGGATACATTACAACGCCTTCGTTTCTGGATTACCTCTTTCCCTATTTGGATTGTGCTGGCGGATTTGATCTACATCATCATCAGTAACATTCGCAATGATTTAATTATTCCCAAAACAATTCCAACAACCGAAACCATTACTCATATTCCAGCAGAAACCGCCATTAACTGGATTCAAGTAAGTATGGGCATCACCATGGCTTTGCTTGCCATTTGGGCGTTATTTTCCGTATATCGTCTTAATCGGCGAGTGATTTTAAGAAAACATACGCCCACAAATGGATTTTTAGCTTTTGGCTGTTATTTAGCCATTTTTTTGACTGTACCTACAATTTGGGAATTTTTTTGGGTCATCGTCAGCATTCTGCAAAAAAAATTGGTTTTTTATCCATCAGCAGAATACATCATCGTTGCTTTGTGTTTACCCTTAATTTTCACATTAACCATCAAGCGGCTTTGGGATAATTATCAACTTCCCAAACAAACGCAAGATTGATTAAGACAATGTTTATTTTACCGTTAGGTGAAATCTTTATTGACGAAGTCAATAAAAGGTTTGCGAAGCAAACAAACCGCAGTTTCTGTGAGCCGCAAGGCAAAGCCAAAACAAGGTTTATTTCACGAAAAACGATATTAAGTAAACAATCGAGCCATTATTTCTGCAACAGAAGCAAATTTAAAACACACGATTATCCAAAGCGGGTAAATGTCGCCGCACGCTGGCAATGCGATTTAAGTCAATCGTAGCGATTGCCATCCCCTCTCCTTTTTTATGTTCAGACAAGACATCGCCCCAAGGGTCAATAATCATGGCGTGTCCAAATGTCGTGCGACCATTTTCATGCTGCCCGCCTTGTGTTGCCGCTATTACATACGCTTGATTTTCCACCGCCCTTGCACGCAACAACAAGTGCCAATGAGCTTTTCCAGTAGTTTGCGTAAAAGCCGCAGGTAAAATCAATACATCAAATGGCGTTTGCATACGAAAAAATTCAGGAAAACGCAAATCGTAACAAATACCCTGTGCAATTTTCCAATGTTGATGCACCAAAGAAACAGGTTGATTGCCTGCCATAATTGTGTCTGATTCTTGATAAGTTTCCCCTACCCCAGAGAAACTGAACAAATGCACTTTATCATAACGACTAATGCACGCTCCATTGGGAGCAAAAGTTAATTGAGTATTCCATACACGATGTGGATTTTCCGAACGCAAAGGCAGGCTGCCTGAAAACAAAGTAATGTTGTATTGCTTTGCCCACGACGATAGCAAGTTTTGAATTTTTCCATGACCAAAATCTTCGGCAATGGCAATTTTGTCGTATTCATGTTTGCCCATCAAAATCCAATATTCAGGCAACACCACCCAATCAACTTGCTGTTGTGCAGCCTGTTGAATTAAATTTTCTGCTCGTTGAATATTTTCTTCCACACAGGTAGACGACACCATTTGCAAAGCCGCCACGCGGCGTGATTGAATTATTTCATTCATAATGAAAACGCTTACTTGGCATACAATCAGGTAACTATATCATCAAAACAAGGTTTATTTTGACGAAGTCAAAATCTTTTATTCGCAAAGCGAATAAAAGGAGATGACGAAGTCATCAAACCGCTATTTCTGCGAAGCAAAAATAAGCTTTGTTTGGACGAAGTCAAAATCTTTATTAACTTCGTCAATCAAGATTTGCGAAGCAATTAAAGTTAAATTACAGCGAAGCCAAAATATTGATGCCCTTTCAAAAAAACTGTGATAAGCGTAAAATTGCAAGGTTTTTCACATTTTTCTTCATTATTTTAAGGAAAACTTATGTTCAAACATGTCGATTTCTATGCAGGCGACCCTATTTTGAGTTTGGTTGAAACATACAACAAAGATGAACGCAATCAGAAAGTCAATTTAGGCATTGGCGTTTATTATGATGACCAAGGTCGTTTGCCTTTGTTAAACAGCGTTCGTACCGCAGAGGATGAAATTTCTGCTGCTCACACTCCGCGTTCTTACTTGCCTATGGAAGGTCTTGCCAACTACCGTTCGGCAACACAACGCTTATTATTTGGCGAAGATTCCGCAGCGGTAAACACAGGTCGCATTGCCACCATTCAAACTCTGGGTGGTTCTGGTGCTCTTAAAGTGGGGGCTGATTTCTTACGCCGTTATTTCCCAAAATCCAAAGTGTATGTCAGCGATCCTACTTGGGCAAACCACATCGGCATTTTTGAAGGGGCAGGTTTTGAAGTATCTGCTTATCCTTATTACAGTAAAAATCACGGTGGTGTGCGTTTTGATAAAATGACCGAATTTTTCAAAGGGCTCCCTGAAAACGACATCGTATTGTTGCACCCTTGTTGCCACAATCCCACTGGCGTGGATTTAAATCACGAACAATGGGATGAAATCATTGACATCATCAAAACCAATAAACTGATTGCCTTTATGGACATTGCGTATCAAGGTCTTGGTGATGGCTTAAACGAAGATGCCTATGCGATTCGTGCTGCCGAAAAAGCAGGATTATCTTTCTTTGTCAGCAATTCTTATTCTAAAAACATGTCTTTGTATGGTGAGCGTGTTGGCGGATTATCCGTTGTTTGCCCTGATGCTGAACAAGCACAATTGGTTTTTGGACAATTAAAATTCACCGTTCGCCGCAACTATTCCAGCCCTCCATCTCATGGTGGCAATGTTGTCGCAAAAGTCATGAATACACCAGAGTTATACCAACAATGGACACAAGAAGTGGAAGAAATGCGTGTTCGCATTGCTCAAATGCGTGGCAAACTGGTCAGCGTTTTGAACGAAAAAATTCCAGGACGCGATTTTTCTTATTTCACCAAACAACGCGGTATGTTCAGTTTCACTGGCTTAAATCCTGAACAAGTGGATCGTCTGCGTGAAGAATTTGCAGTTTACTTGGTAAAATCTGGGCGTATGTGTGTTGCAGGACTGAATAACAGCAACATTGACTACATCGCTAATGCTTTTGCAGAAGTATTGCGATAATTCATTTACAGGCAAGCTGAAAATATTTCAGGCTGCCTATTAAAACATAAGGGTGCTATGAAAATAGCACCCTTTTTCATGAAAAACAAAATTTATTTTAATCGCCACAAAATCATGGTCTTACAAAATAACTCCATGATTTGTAAAGCAATCGTAGTTCCTACAAGGCGATTGAACGAAACTAAAACAAGGTTTATAAAATCTTTATTTACGAAGTAAATAAAAGGTTTGCGTTAGCAAACGAGCCGAAGTTTCTGCGAGCGAAGCGAAGCTAAACCAGATTTTACAAAGACTGATTGGTAATCCAATTCCGCATATTTTGTGCATCACTCACGCGACGCGTGGTGCTGGGAGAGTTCATCAGAACAATAATCAGTGGTCGTTTTTGGATATTGGCATAAACCACCATGCAACGCCCCGCTTCGCGAATGTATCCTGTTTTTTGCAATTCAATATCCCATTCACCTCCACGAACCAAAGCATTGGAATTTCGATAATTTTCCATACGCCCAGATGCGGTAAATACACTGCCACTTGTTGCTGTGGAATATTGACGAATTAAAGGATATTGATGAGCTGCAATCACCATTTGTACCAAATCTTGGGCAGTAGCCTGATTGCGTGGATCAAGTCCAGTTGGATCATAAAAAACGGTATTTTGCATGCCCAAAGCCTTTGCTTTCTGATTCATGGCTTTTAAAAACGCACTCATCCCACCAGGATAATAACGACCCAAAGCATGAATGGCACGATTCTCACTTGCCATCAAACCAATGTGCAGCATTTCTCGCCGCGTCAGTTGGGTACCAACTGTTAAGCGACTGGAAGAATTTTTAAGATAATCAATGTCTTCTTCACTGATAGTCAATACATCGTTCATATTTTGTTTGGCATCTAACACCACCATCGCACTCATCAATTTAGAAATAGAAGCAATCGGACGGCGGGTTTGTGCGTTTTTCTGATAAAGCACTTGATTAGATTTGGGATCAACAATCATGGCAGACGATGCACTGACATTCAGATAATCCTCCATATTGGATTGAAAATTCCAATCAGTCCAATTTTCTTGTGGTGTAAACACAACATCGTCAGACGCCACATCATCAACATTTTGAATCAGATGCAATAAAGGGTCTTCATCATTTTGTGCTTGGTTTTGAATGCTTGCTTGGTGCGTTTGTAAAAAATCAGTCAATGCATCTGCATGAACAAACGAAAACGGCATCAATAACAAACAGGCTTTCAGGCAGCCTGAAAAAATCTTGTGCAACATAAAACTTCTTAAAAAACAAGGTAAAACACGATGATTATAGGATATATCATGCCTTGAAACAAGAATGTTCAAGGGAAGAATTCACTCAAATCAGTCTTTTCCATGCAAGATAAGCACCGTAAAAATATTAAGAGACAGCACAAATTCGCTATAATTCTCTTCATTTCAATCCATACTGGCACATAATTACTGGCATGACGCAACCGCTTTTAATCATTACTCGTCCAATCAATCGCTCGCAACGCTTACAATCTTGGGCGTTAGAGCATCATTGGGAAAGCATGCTCTTGCCTTTATTGGATATTCAAGCTGTTGAAAATCTTTCAGGCTGCCTGAAAAATATTCATCATTATGACGCTTTGTTTTTTGTCAGTCCAACCGCTGCTGACTTGGCTTTGCCATACATTCAAAATTATCAAGGTGATTGTGTTGCAACAGGTTGGGCAACTGCCCAAATCATACAAAATATTCATGCCAATGTTTTATATCCAACTCATGGCAACGATAGCGAAGCGGTCCTTCAACTTCCCTTATGGCAACAAAAACAAGGAAAAATTCTGATTATTCGAGGGCATGGTGGGCGTGATTTTTTAGCATCGCAATTATCCTCACTCGGATGGAGTGTTGATTTTGCTGAAATTTATCAGCGTATTCCAAGCAAAATTCCTTTGGAAATCCAAGAAAAAATTTTTATGTATGATGGTAAAATCGCAGTCGCTATTTTTTCCTATGAAACAGCACGCATTTGGTTAGAAAATATTGCTTCGCCATTTTATACTTCCGCATCAAAATTGTTATACTTGACCATTCACCCCCGTATTGGTGATTTATTGAGAAGTGCTGGCATGAAATTTGTTACTGATTATGCTTCTGAAAAGGATTTATTAAAAGGTTTATCATCATGAAAAATTTAGAAAATGAAGTCAAAACCGTCAAATCAAAACGCAAAAAAACAACAACAGAAACAAAAGCAGAACATCTGTCTATTGCACAAAAGTTGGCTCATGCTATGGTTGCTCATGCGGATACTTCATCTCATGCCAATCAAACGGATATGAGACCACAAAATGATACTGTTGCTCAAAAATTGATGTCTAAATGGGGAATTTCAAGCAAACCCAATACACAACATCAAACCGCAACACCAGTTGAGGCAATCCCCCCCAATGCAGCACCTTCAACAACAGAAAAAACCACTACAAAACCTGTTGCCAAAACAAACAAGAAAAGACCACGCAAAGCACAAGATATTCTCAAACAAGAAGAAGTTTCTTTGAAAAAAGATTCTGTTGAACCACTCAATTTAGAAGATATTGAACAGGCAGCGTTAATACAAAATATTGCTGATGTAACACAAGCACAATCAGCATCATACGAACTGTTTCCATCTCATGCTGATGAAGAAGAGGAATTGCCTTTTGAACAACAGCCTGTTGAGCCTGTCAGCATAGGCGATTTAAACAATTTAACCATTGGCGAAGCAGCTGAACCGCAAGATGTCGCCCCTGTTTCTCCTGATGAAGAAGTTTTGATTGGTCAAGATGATGAAGTTGAAACAGACGATAGGCTGGTGATCATTGATGATTCAGCCCCCGTCCCTCCCATCATGAACATCGTCATGCCTCCGTTAAAACCTATGGAAGAAGACGAGCTGCCTTTTGTAGAACAACCTTTTATGCCCATCTCATTAGATGAATTAGGCAGTACTGACGACATACCCCCTGTGAAAACAGTTTCAGAGAACACTCAACCTGTTGGCTTAAAACATGGAGAACATCATGGAAGAAAACCAAACCCCAAATCAATCGACGAGTCCTGCGAACGACAAGCAAAACGCAGCATCAGCATCCACAGCATCACCAGCAAACGCGTCCGCATCTCATCAAACCCCAGCCACTGTATCCAAAACAGGCAGGGGCTTGGCAGGAATGGCATTTCTTTTATCCGTGGCATCGTTGGGTGCAGTCGGGTGGATCGCCTACAACGCACAAAGTCTAAAAAATAATCCCGTACAAATCCAACATTTGAGTGATACGCAAATGCAAAACACTCAAATGCTACGCGATGCTGTTAAAGACCAAAACATCCTAAATCGCGACTACGAGCGTTTATCACAAGAATTGGCAACGGTAAAACAAGATTTAACTTCATTGAAAACCGATTATCAATCTTTGACTGGAAATCGTTTCCAATGGCTCATCAACGAAAGTGAATACACCATTCATACCACTTTACAACAGTTGATGATTAACGGCAATGTTCAGGCTGCCATTGATAACTTAACCATGCTACAAACACGCTTGAACCGTTTTGATGTTTCTGAATTATTGTCTTTAAAACAAGCCTTGAATGAGGATTTAATCGCTTTAAACAAAGCATCTCATGTTGATTTAGCAGCTACCTCGTTGCATATTGATCGACTCATTCAAGACATTGATGCTCTGCCTTTATTGATGGATAACTTGATGCGTGAAAACACGCCCAAAATTCAAAATACACCACAAGCCAATAATGGGCAGTGGTATGAAAAATTCTGGGAAGACACGAAACATCATTTAAGCCATGTGGTGCAAATGCGGCGTTTGGAAAATCATGATGCCATGATGTTGGCACCTGACCAAATTTTCTTTATCCGCCAAAACATTAAGTTGCGTTTGATGAATGCACGCTTGGCATTAAGCCAACATCATGTTGACATTTATCGCAATGATTTAAAATCTGTTGCAGATGAAGTAACGCGTTATTTTGATACCAAATCGCCAACCGTTAAAACTTGGTTGGATGACATCAATGCATTAAGCACTTTGGACATTAAAACCATTCCTGCTGATGCCTTGAAAAACTCCTTATCGGTGATTCGTACCTATCAAAATGACAGGCAAGCTGAAACCATTTTACCCACTCCAACCATAAGCAAAACGCAGGAAACACCATCTAAAATCGTTGAAAAGAACGATAAACCTTCTGCAAAACCGCAAGAAAATCATGTTTTACCCAAACCTTTGGAAAAAATTATTCCTTATGTTCAAAAAAAGGAAACCCCTGAAAATGGGCAGCCTGAAACGCCGCAAGAACCTAAATCAGCAGGAGAAAACCCATGAAAAATCTCATTTGGACTCTACTCTTGTTGTCCCTTGCAGTGGGTTTGGCGGTTTTTTTGAACGGTCATACAGGTGAAGCCCACATTGTTTTGGACAATACGCTGTATTCCATGAATTTAGGCGTTTTTGTGATTGCCTTACTTTTGTTATGGTTATTGGTTTGGCTGTGTTTCAAAATCGTGCGTACTGTTTTGGGATTGCCAGGCGGTTTTCGCCGTTGGCGAAAAAATCATCATCAACGCAAAGCAGATAAAGAACTTTCCGATGCAGGCATGGCCTTTTTTGAAGGTCGCCATAAAGAAGTTCGCGATTTAACGCAAAAATTATTGAAAAATCAAGAATCCAAAGAAAAATTACCTTTGGCATTGGTTTTAGCGGCATTTTCAGCTCAACAAACAGGCGACACACAAGAACGCGATCGTTTTTTAAAAGAATTGGAAACTTTTCCAGAAAAACATCAAGTTCCGCGTTTTCTTTTATTGGCAGAAGATGCTTTTGCATCTGGTGATTATGAAAAAATGCAAAAACATCTGCAATCTGCACGCAAAATTTCGCCTGATTTATTGCATATTGTTCAACTGGATTTACGCCGTGCCATCGCTCAACAAGATGCAGACAGCATTTTAAAATACACCTCGCAATTACTAAAAAAACGAGCCATCAGTGAAAAAGAAGCCATTTCTGCACGCCGTGTGGCATATCAAAAACTGTTGTCCGAAGCAAATGATGCTTCCGCCATGAAACGCTGTTTGAAGAAAATTCCAACCGAAGAGCAAAATGGTACATTAGCTGCGGAAATCGCAAGAAAATTGCGTGATAATGGTCAATTTAAAGATGTTGCCATTAAAGTCGAGCGTTGCTACGAAACAGGCAACACTGCATTGTTAGATGTTTTGAACGATGTTTTCCCACATTTATCAGAATCTTCGCAACAACGCACTTTGGCGGAAATGGAAAAACGCTTAACCCAAACGCCAGAAGACGCTTATTTACTGCAATCATTGGGACGAATGGCGTATGTAAAAAAATTATGGGGCAAAGCACAAAGTTATTGCGAAGCTTCTTTATCTGTAAAAGATGCAGCCTCAACTCGATTACTGTTATCGCAAGTTTTTGCAGATAGCGGTCATCAGGAAAAGGCAGAAGAACAGCGTCATCAGGCAATGTCTTTGCTGACCAAAGCGGAAACAGTATCTGATTAGCGAAAAACACCACGCCCAATGGCGTGGTTTGTTTTTATCAGCATTTTCCATGCAAGAACAGGCAGCCTGAAAGCATTTTCCATGCAAGAACAGGCAGCCTGAAAACACCAATAAAAAAGCAGCCTTTTTTCAGGCTGCCTGTTTTTAGAGATAGCAACGATTGGGAACTTAACCTATTTTTTTTCTGCCTGCCCTAAACGCATAGCAATGTGCGTGGCTAAAAATTCTCGTTTTTCCCAGAAAAATGCTTGAAATTTGCTTAAAGCATAAAATTTCCGAACAATTGTGGGCAATCCAGAGTGCAAAATTTGTGCTAATTCAGCATTTCGGGTTTCGTCTGACATGGCGTCTTGCAATGAAACCTGATGTTCTTCCAAATAAGCTTGTAACTGCTTTTTGGTGTAGTTGCTAATTTCAAATTGTTGCATGATTTTTTCTTCTTAATCATCAATAAGGGGAGAAATTCTACCACTTTTATCTAACGAAAAAATCTTAATCCTGTTTTCGCGATATTTTCTGCCTTCAATTTGTTGCAAAAACATCACCCCCTTTATACTGGCGATTGGGTATGCCAGTCGCTGTGTTGCTGAAATTGATGGGCGATTCGCAAAATTTTGGCTTCGGCAAAATGATTACCAATAATTTGAACCCCTACGGGCAAATGACCCACAAACCCAGCGGGCATGGATAAACCAGGCAATCCTGCTAAATTTAATGACAATGTGTAGATGTCAGACAAATACATTTGCACAGGGTCGTGTGCCAAACTGTTGAGTTGCGGTGCTACTGTTGGTGCAACAGGCGTTAATAAGGCATCACATTGCGTAAATGCTTTTTGAAAATCATCAGCAATCATGCGGCGTAATTTTTGGGCTTTGACATAGTACGCATCGTAATAACCATGCGATAAAACATAAGTACCCATCATGATGCGGCGTTTGACTTCTTCCCCAAAACCCTCTGCACGCGTTTTGCTGTACATTTCTTCTAAATCACGAAATTGTTCGGTACGATAACCATATCGCACACCATCGTATCGCGATAAATTGGTACTCGCTTCGGCCGATGCCAAAACATAATACGCAGGGATACATAATTCTGTATTCGGTAAAGAAACTTCGATAAACTCAACGCCTTGTTTTTTCAGTAATTCTATGGCAGCCTGAACATTTTTCTGCACTTCCCCATCACACCCATCACCAAAATATTCTTTCGGCAAACCGATTTTCAAACCTTGCAACGGTTGCGATAAATCTCGTGTGTAGTCTTCTTTTTCGCGTTGCAAGGAAGTGGAATCATTAGGGTCAAAGCCAGTCATGGCGTTGAGCAACAAGGCACAATCTTCGGCGGTTTGTGCCATCGGTCCTGCTTGATCAAAACTGGACGCATACGCCACCATACCAAAACGAGAAACCGTGCCGTAAGTAGGTTTGATGCCGGTAATGCCACAATGTGCCGCAGGCTGACGAATCGAACCTCCCGTATCACTACCTAATGCCGCAGGCGTTAAGCGTGCCGCCACTGCTGCCGCCGAACCTCCTGACGATCCTCCTGGAATACGCTCTTTATCCCATGGATTTTTGGTCGCACCATAAAACGAAGATTCCGTAGTCGAGCCCATCGCAAATTCGTCCATATTGGCTCGCCCTATCGTTACCATATTTTCATCTTGCAAATGACGCACAACAGTTGCCGTATAAGGAGAAATAAAATTATCCAACATACGAGAAGCACAAGCACTTCTCCAACCTTGTTGACAGAAAATATCTTTATAAACCATAGGCACACCCGTCAAAACCGATGCGTTTCCTGCCGACAAACGCTCATCTGCCGCTTGGGCTTCTTTTAAAGTAAGTTCTTTATTGGTAGTGATGATGGCGTTAATATCAGGATTGCGTTGTTCGATTTGTTGTAAATATTCCTGTGCCAATTCTGTTGCAGAAATCTTTTTGGATTGCAGTAAATCGCTGCATTGTTTTAAAGTAAAGTGCGTCATTGGATATTCTTCTTTTCAAAAATATAAAGTTTCAGGGTGCCTCAATGGCAACCTGAAATTATAACAATACTTTTTCCGTGCTATGATGTATTTTCTTGATTTTATCATCATCATTCATGAATACTTATCAAACCATTGAAACTTCTTCTTACGGTGAATTTAAAGATAAAGGCAGCCGTTTCTTGGCATACGCTTATCCTGTTTTGACTACGGAAGAAATTAAACAACATTTAGGCAGCCTGAAAAAAGAGCATTTTAAAGCGGTGCATCATTGCTATGCTTATCGTTTGGGGTATGATGAAAATCAATTTCGTGCCAATGACGATGGGGAGCCCGCAGGCAGTGCGGGACGCCCTATTTTGGGGCAGATTGACTCTTTTCAATTAACCGACATCGCAGTAATTGTGGTGCGTTATTTTGGCGGTACACTATTGGGCGTACCAGGTTTGATTCATGCCTACAAAACGGCGACGGCAGAGGCTTTGAAAAAAGCTTCCATCATCACCAAAAACATCGAAAAAACCATTCACTTGGAATGTGCTTATGAAGTATTGAACACTGCTTTACAAATTATTCGCCGTCATCAGGGCAACATTATTCATCAAGATTTACAACTGTCCTGCCGTATTCAGGTGCGTATTCCTGTATCGCATTATGAAAACTGTCGGCAACAACTGCTCGATACACGAGCCATGACCATTTTAGAATAATTTTTTACAAGGACTCTTGAATTGTGAACACCATCACTTATCCAGATATTGGAAATCCACTGTTTTACACCATTTTTGGCATTATGGTTACCATCATGATTGCCATTGATATGCTGTCGCTTAAACAGCAAGGGGCTCATAAAATTCGTTTTCGCGAGGCCATTCTGTGGAGCGTGATTTGGATTACTGTTTCTTGTCTGTTTGCGGTTTGGCTGTATTTTGCCGTGCGTGAGCGTTTGGGGGCGGATTTGGCACAAGAAAAAGTCATGGAATTTTTCACTGCATATCTGTTGGAAAAATCGCTTTCTGTGGACAATATTTTTGTTTTTCTGATGGTTTTTGTATATTTCAAAATTCCTGATGAATATCAACATCGCATTTTGCTGTATGGCGTTTTGGGAGCGATTATCATGCGAATTGTGATGATTTTATTAGGCGTGGTGTTGGTGCAAAAATTCGCATGGATTTTGTATGTATTCGGTGCATTTTTAATGTATTCAGGCATCAAAATGATGCTCCCTGAAAAAGAAGACCGTGCTTTGGAAGAAACGCCACTGTATCGCACATTACGCAAAATACTGCCTGTTTCGCAACAAAACAATGGCGATAAGTTTTTCACCATTGAAAATGGAAAACGATTGGCAACGCCATTATTCTTGGTTTTGTTGATTATCGAATCTTCTGATGTTTTGTTTGCAGTCGACAGTATTCCTGCCATTTTTTCTGTAACATCAGACCCTTTTATTCTGATTACTTCCAACATTTGTGCCATTTTAGGCTTGCGTGCGATGTATTTTCTCTTGGCAGGAGCTTCTAATCGCTTTGTTTTGCTGCAATACGGCTTGGCTTTTGTGTTATTTTTCATTGGTGTTAAAATGCTGATTGCGTCATGGGTGCACATCCCTACCGCTGTATCATTAGCCGTTGTATTCGGTGCGATTGGAGCATCCATGCTGATTTCTCTGAAAGTCAAACCGCAAGGAGATGGCAGTAAAATTGAATAACCATATTTCAAATCAATAATAATAAATGGGGCTGTATTAGATTAGCAGTTATGATAGACTGCAAAAATGAAGATAACGCATTGTAAATTAAAGAAATCTGTACAGAAGAAACTGCTTGAATTTTTTGTATTAGAAGTTACAGCAAGAAGTGCAGCCGATATTTT
>JAGCOT010000106.1 GCA_017645365.1 Neisseriaceae bacterium | reverse complement strand
CGCAAATCTTTCCCACTTTTCTTGAAAGAATGTGAGTTTAGATTTAACTATGGGACACCAAGACAGCAACTCAAAACCTTGCGAAAATGGTGTGGAATTTAACAATTTTTTGGGCTAATCTAATACAGCCCCTTTTTATTTTACAAGAAGGAAATAAATATGAAAAAGGTTTTTTTTTAACATTTATTACAGAAAAAAAATCAATAATTAAATACTATGAAAAATATAATTTTTCAAAAATTGACAAATGGAAAGAATATGCAAATTTTATTTGTAGCGATTTTCAAATAATGAATGAATGGATTGGCAAAGAAAAACATATTGTTATCGGTTCAATTATTCATTATTCCAGTTGGTTGTTACTGATTATTTTAGTAACGGCTTTTCATTCATTAACTTTTTTGGGTTTTTAATATGAGCAAGCGTAGCGTGGGCAACTTATTACCCACGCGTTTTAATGGATTTTCAGGCTACCTGAAAAGTGTTTAAACTACGGCGGTTGTCGTTCGGTGCGTTCTTCGTAGTGGGGAGATTGCGTACGCATTGCCTTTCGTCAATGCTCGCAATGACAGTATCTTTTTTTGTATTTAGTTTCAATACCATTTTTCAGGCTGCCTGAAAATGGTATCATTTCAACTTTATTTATCAACATAGAAAATCAATCTATTATGACAAGCAAACCACAAACGCTATACGAAAAACTTTGGAACGCACATATTGTGCGTCAGGAAGAAGACGGCACGGTGCTGTTGTATATCGACCGTCATTTGGTGCATGAAGTAACCAGTCCGCAAGCCTTTGAAGGCTTGAAAATGGCTGGGCGAAAATTATGGCGTAAAGACAGCATTGTTTCGACCGCCGACCACAATACGCCCACAAACGACTGGGAGCGTGGCATTCAAGACCCGATTTCTAAATTGCAAGTCGATACTTTGGACGCAAATATCAAGGAATTTGGGGCAAAAGCCTATTTTCCGTTCAAAAATTTGGGGCAAGGCATTGTGCATGTTATGGGACCCGAACAAGGTGCAACGCTACCTGGTATGACTGTGGTGTGCGGCGATTCGCATACTTCTACGCACGGAGCAGTCGGGGCTTTGGCACACGGTATCGGCACTTCCGAAGTGGAACACACAATGGCAACGCAGTGCATTACGGCGAAAAAATCCAAAACAATGCTAATCGAAGTTTCAGGCTGCCTGAAAGAATGGGTTTCTGCCAAAGATTTGGCTTTGTATATTATCGGACAAATCGGTACAGCAGGCGGCACAGGCTATTGCATTGAGTTCGGTGGCACAGCCATTCGCGATTTATCGGTTGAGGGCAGAATGACACTGTGCAATATGGCGATTGAAGCAGGTGCCAGAATGGGCTTGGTTGCGGTTGATGATAAAACCATTGACTACTTCAAAGACAAACCACTCGCACCCAAAGGCGAATTGTGGGACAAGGCAGTGGAATACTGGAAAACGCTACATTCCGATGAAAATGCGGTATTCGATAAAGTTTATCGTTTTAATGCCGAAGAGATTGAACCACAAGTATCGTGGGGCACTTCGCCCGAAATGGTTGTGGGTATTTCAGGCAATGTGCCTAATCCTGAAAACGAAAAAGACCCTGTTAAACAAGAAGGTATGCAGCGAGCCTTAAAATATATGGGTTTGACCGCTGGCACGCCGATTAACGAAATTGCCGTTGATGTGGTGTTTATCGGCTCTTGCACCAACAGCCGCATTGAAGACTTACGCATCGCGGCAGCGGTTGCAAAAGGACGCAAAAAAGCCGCAAATGTCAATCGTGTTTTGATTGTGCCAGGTTCGGGTTTGGTGAAAAAACAAGCCGAAGCGGAAGGCTTGGATAAAATCTTCAAAGACGCAGGTTTTGAATGGCGAGAACCAGGTTGCTCTATGTGTTTGGCAATGAACGCCGACCGTTTAGAAAGCGGCGAACGCTGTGCTTCCACTTCAAACCGCAACTTTGAAGGACGACAAGGAGCAGGCGGCAGAACGCATTTGGTCAGCCCCGCTATGGCAGCAGCAGCAGCGGTTACTGGGCATTTTGTTGATGTGAGAGAATTGATGAAATAATCCTTTCAGGCTGCCTGAAAATATTGAAGAGAAGCGGATTTTCATAATCCGCTTTTTATCCGTTTTTAAAATAGGCAGCCTGAAATAAAAACGCTTTAATTAGGAAATCATTATGCGACCATTAACCGCGACCATCAATTTATCCCATTTAAAAGATAATTATCAATTTCTCAAACAACAACATGGTGGCAAAACCTACGCCGTTATTAAAGCCGATGCTTATGGTCATGGGGCGGTATCTTGTGCTCGTGCATTGGAAAGTGAAGCCGATGGTTTTATTGTGGCTTTTTTAGAAGAAGCCCAAGAACTGCGGGCAGCAGGAATTGAAGCAGATATTGTGTTGTTGGAAGGGGTTTTTGAAGCATCTGAATATGCGGAAATTGAGCGTTTGAATTTATCTTGCGTGATTCAAAACGAAAAGCAGTTGCAAGAATTTTTGCAATACTCATGGAAAAAACCAGTGTGTGTTTGGCTGAAAATGGATACAGGAATGCGGCGAGCAGGTTTTTTTCCACAAGATTATGTTAAAGCCCATCAACAACTGGCACAACATTCGGCTGTGCGAGAAATTGTTAAAATCACTCATTTTTCTCGTGCTGATGAATTATCGTCCGATTGGACGCAACATCAAACAGCGATTTTTGATCAAACCTGTGCTCATTTATCAGGTTTGACCAGTTTGGCAAATTCTGCGGGTATTTTGGCACATTCGGCAACGCATCGAGATATTGGGCGTGCTGGTATTGCTTTGTACGGCATTTCTCCATTTGAAGACACACAAGATTTTTCAGGCAACCTGAAACCTGTGATGACGCTTACTTCGCAGATTTTTGGTGTTCGCACTTTGCGTGCAGGGGAAAGTTTGGGCTATGGTGCGATATTTACCGCCCAACAAGATATGCGAATTGGTTTGCTTGCTTGTGGTTATGCCGATGGCTACCCACGCGTACCGTCTAATGACAATCCTGTGTGGATTGATGGTAAACAGAGCCGAGTGATTGGGCGAGTATCCATGGATATGATGATGGTGGAACTCAACGCCCCTACTCAAAATATAGGCAGTAGCGTAGAACTTTGGGGTGAGCATATTTCCGTTGCAGAAATCGCAAGGCGTTCAGGAACGATTTCTTATGAAGTGTTATGCCATGTCAAACGAGCCCATAAACAGTGGATATGACTTGAAATTCTTGTGGACTTTAAAGAAATTCCTGCAAAACTGGCATGTTTCTTTGTTGTGCATTGCTTGTAATGATGGTTATGTATTGGCTTTGCCGAAATGACTACTATAACTTTGAACTATACGCATATCTACCAGTTTTGCAGGGGTTTCTTAAATGGTGGGATAAAAATATCGCTGAAATAGTGCGAATCAGTATTTGGTCATTTGGCGATTGGGAAAAGCAAAAACGCAAAAATTTAACGGTTCGCCCATGCTTTAATCACAGTTTTCAGGCAGGGTAGATTAAAGTTTCAAGTGCAACACTTTAAGTGTTGTTGAAATACTTCTTTTGGTGTTCGCCAGCCTAATGACTTTCTTGGTCGGTTATTAAGTTCATCTTGAACGGATTTTAGTTCATCATCACTGAGTAAATTAAAATCCGTTCCTTTTGGAAAATACTGTCTTATCAATAAGTTAGTATTCTCAATCAACCCTTTTTAGCTTCGCTTCGCTCGCAGAAACTTCGGCTTGTTTGCTAACGCAAACCTTTTATTTACTTCGTAAATAAAGATTTTTGACTTCGTCAAAAATAAACCTTGTTTTCCCAAGGGCTATGTGGATTGGTAAAGTAAGTTTTTGCACTCAATACTTTACCAAAAGTCTTATGATTGCAAAATTCCCTGCCATTGTCCATTGTTAGCGTTCGTATGTGTTTTTTCATACCTTTAAAACAACTAATAATGGCTTCTTCGGTTGATTTTGCCTTAATCCCATCAACTTTGCGAATAAACACAAATTTGCTTAACATATCAACCATCGTCAGAACCGCACTCTTATTGCATTTGCCGAGTATCGTATCGCATTCAAAATTGCCGATTTGTTGGACTAATTTTGCTTTATCTTCCCGCTTTTCTATGCCAACTCGTTCGGGAATATGCACCTTGCCACGCTTGTTTTTATGCCGATTTCGCGACACAAATCGCAGTTCTTTCTTATAAATTTCCTTGTCTTCGGCTTTATGATAAATCCAGTTGTAAATTGCTTGATGACTGATTTTTATACCTTTTTTCACCCAAAGCCAGCCTGAAATCTGCTCTGGACTGAATTTCTTTTTCAATAAATATTTCACTGTTCGCAACAATTTGCCTTTGAGTTTGTATGCTTCTCTTTTGCTGACTTCTTCTATTTTGTCTTTATAATCAGCAATATAGCACTCAAATCCAGCCATTTCGCAACGAGCAATTTCACGAGTAACGGTCGATACACTTCGCCCTAACGCAATGGCAATTTTTCTTAAAGAAAAATGCTTGTTTAGGTAGATTTCTATATGGTATCTTTCTCTTTCGGTGAGATGGGGGTAAGCCATAATGTTCCTTTCTGACTAAAAAAACATTAAGCCTACTACTTATCTCACCTTTCTTTCAATCCAAGTGTTGCACTTGAATGTTTAATGTGCCCTGCTTGAAAATTTATTCCGCCGTAGGGTGGGCATCAAAAGCCCACCAAACAAACCGTAAGTTTTGCATAAATGAAATAAATTTAATCAATGCCGTTGGCATTGTGGAGGGCAAGCATGCCCACCCTACAAGCACTACAAGTACCGCCTGAAAGATTTAATTCATCTAAACGATAAGGAGATTGCCACGATTTGACTTCGTTAAATCTTGCAATGACAGTTTTTATTTTTGGCTACGCCGAAACTTCGTTTTAGCTTCACTTTGTTCGCAGAAACTCAGTTTTGACTTTGTCAAAACTTCGTTTTCAGGCAGCCTGAAAAAAAAGTTACTGTCATTACGAGCGAGC
This sequence comes from Neisseriaceae bacterium, assembly GCA_017645365.1. Classification (GTDB taxonomy): domain Bacteria; phylum Pseudomonadota; class Gammaproteobacteria; order Burkholderiales; family Neisseriaceae; genus RGIG9985. The sequence goes on along the minus strand of JAGCOT010000106.1, from coordinate 2,346 downwards.
AAAGCAAGCGTGGCAATCCCATAACTACGAAGAACGGCAACGCAAAAAATTACTGTCATTACGAGCATTAACGAAGTTAATGCGTGGGAATCTCCCAACTACGGAGAGCGGACAGGCAAAGTTTCAGGCAGCCTGAAAGTTTTAATTCACCTAAACAATAAGGAGATTGCCACGCCGTGATAAATCACGGCTCGCAATGACAGTAACCTTTCAGGCTGCCTGAAAAAAACTACTGTCATTGCGAGGGCGTTACAAGGGACTCTTGCCCATTGAGCGCTCTGCCTGAAAATTATTATTTCTCTCTTGACAGAAATAACGAAAGCAAATAAAATAACACGCAAGTAAAAACTGAACTGGTTTGTTATGTTTTGTGCCATTAAGTTTAGTGAAAATAAGGTTTTAAATATTAACGAAGTTAATATTTGTATTTGTGAGCATCGCTCACAAATGGGTTTGCGAAGCAAACAAACCGTAATTTAACGAGCCGTTAAGGCGAAGTTAAAACAGTGTTAGGTGAAGATGGTTTTTACTTAGCTTGTAGCTTGTAGAAACGGTAATTTATATGTTTCAGGCAGCCTGAAAATGGATAAACTTCCTTCAAATGGTGCTTGAAATAAACCGTTTTGAATGGCATAACACAAACCGCAAATTTTTTTAATCGTTTATTTCTGTTTTGACTGAAATTTTAGAATATGCAGATAAAATAGATTAAGTTTTGGACAAAGCAGGCAAAGAGCATAAACCAAAAAGGACAAAACAATGAAACCAGCAATACCGAATTATTTACCGTTTTCTATGGGCTTTTTATGGGCTTGGAGTGGTTTGCAGCCTGTTTTAACGCAAAAAGAATGGTCGTTGCAATTATTAGGGCAGGTGGGTTTTGGGCAAATATGGCAATTTCCTATTTTGGTTTTATCGTCATTATTAGATTTATTTTTTGCTGTTGGCTGTTGTGTGAAATTAAAACAATATTCGTGGTTTTGGTTGTTTCAGTTAATGGTTGTGGCAAGTTATTCGCTCATTATTGTTTTCAGGCTGCCTGAAAATTTAATGCACCCATTTGCTCCGTTGGTGAAAAACATTCCGATTTTGGCTTTAACTTTTTTTCTTTGGAGGACTGCAAAATGAATGCGTATTTAATCATTAAAACCCTGCATATTATTTCGTCTGTGTTAATGGTGGGTACAGGTTTTGGTTCGGCGTTTTATTTGTTTTTTGCCAATCGTTCCAATTCGATTGCCGCACAAGCGGTTGTTTCTAAATGGGTCATGCGTGCGGATTATTATTTCACCACGCCTGCGGTGATTTTTCAGCCTTTATCTGGCTTGTGGATGCTGCATTATTTGGGTATGTCGTGGGAATGGTCGGAAATGTGGTTGTGGGTAAAATGGACTTTTGCTTTATACGCATTGGCAGGAGCGTGCTGGTTGCCTGTGGTGTGGCTGCAAATTAAAATGTATAAAATGGCTCAAACGGCTTATGCCAACGGCGATAGTAAATTGCCGCCTGTGTATAAAACATACCAAAAATACTGGGAATTATTGGGTTATCCTGCGTTTGTGGCTATGGTTGTGGTGTATTTTTTAATGGTGATGAAGCCGTTTTGAAAGTAGGGTGGGGCATCACGCCACCGTAACTGACGCAATGATTAACGCAAATATTTCAGGTAGCCTGAAATGGTTTTATACAACGCCTATCGGTGTTGTTGGTGGGTCGAAGACCCACCCTACGAAAGTGATGTTTGGTGTGTTTTCCATATTAAGGATTGCCACGCTTAACTTTGTTAGGCTCTCAATGACAGTAGGGGATTTTGTAAAGTTTTCAGGCAGCCTGAAAGGAAATATGATGAATAATAATGTGAATGTGGCAGGACAAGGACAACGCTTTTTTATCGGGCTGATTTTGCCGATTGTTCCACTTTTTATATGGTATTTTATATTTATAGAACCATTTGAAACAATAGGTGGGGTATTTTTTGTCGTTGCATTTTGTATCATTCCGCTTGTGTTTATCAGTCTGATTACTGAAACATTGCAAAAATATAATACTTATCTATTTTTTGTTTTCTCTGTTTTGGTTTTATTGGGCTATATGTGTTTAACTTTATTGACGGCTTTTCTAATTGTTTTTTTTTGGTCTATTGTGCCAGGTTATTTGATGACAATACCGATTTTGCGTTGGCATTATTTGTATTACAAAGAAAAAGAAGGGGCTGTATTAGATTAGCAGTTATGATAGACTGCAAAAATGAAGATAACGCATTGTAAATTAAAGAAATCTGTACAGAAGAAACTGCTTGAATTTTTTGTATTAGAAGTTACAGCAAGAAGTGCAGCCGATATTTTG
>JAGCOT010000007.1 GCA_017645365.1 Neisseriaceae bacterium | reverse complement strand
ATATCATTTTGTGTGCTACTACAAGAACTTTGAACTATACTCACCAATTTCAGGCTGCCTGTTTTTTAGGAATAAAACCATGTTTCCCATTGATTATATTGAACCTGTTTTTCGTCCGCCATCAGAGGCTCGTTCTTTAATTTTGCCCGTTACCAATGGTTGTTCTTGGAATAAGTGTACTTTCTGTGAAATGTATACCGCTCCGCAAAAGAAATTTCATACGCGGAACATAGAAACCATTCGCGAAGAATTATCAAGGGTTGCCGCTTTAAATATTCCCATTCGCCGCATTTTTTTAGCCGATGGTGATGCGATGACTTTATCCTTTCGGCGTTTACATGAAATTATGACGATCATCAATCATTATTTTCCACATATCGAAAGAGTTTCTTCATATTGTCTTCCCAGAAATATTGCCAACAAAAGCATTGAAGAGTTGCAAGAATTGCGAGAAATGGGATTAAAACTGGTGTATGTCGGTTGTGAGTCAGGCGATGATTTGGTTTTGCAAAAAATTCATAAAAGCGAAACCTTTGCATCATCAGAAGAAGCCTTGCTTCAATTGGGAGAAGCAGGAATAAAACGCTCGGTGATGATTTTAAACGGATTGGGCGGTATGGCTTACAGCCATCAGCACGCCATTAATTCCGCTCGTTTGATGAATAGCACGCAGCCTGAATATTTATCGGTTTTGGTTTTGAATTTTCCCAATGGAAAACAACGATTACAACAAGATTTTCCTGAATTTGTCATGCCTGATACTATGGCTTTATTAGACGAAATGTCTGTTTTTATCGAATCATTAAACTTAAACAAAACCATTTTCCGCAGCGACCACGCATCGAATTATGTCGTTTTAAAAGGCATACTCAATCAAGACCAAGACCGCCTACTGGCACAAATTGAAAACGCCAAAAGGCACCCTGAAACATTACGCCCCGAATGGGCTCGCGGTTTGTGAGGCTTGCACCATTTCAAACGCCGTTTGAATAGCAGTTTTCAGGCTGCCTGAATGAGCTTTGCCTGTGCCAGCAAGATTTAAAGCCGTACCATGATCCACCGAAGTGCGAATAAAGGGTAAACCCAAAGTAATGTTCACACCAGAACCAAAAGACGCATATTTTAATACAGGTAAACCTTGATCATGATACATCGCCAAAACGGCATCAACATCTTGAAGCATAAATGGCTGAAAAATCGTATCCGCAGGAAAAGCACCAAAAACACGCTCCCCTGCTGCCTGAAATTGATCAATCACAGGCTGAATAATCTCGATTTCCTCTCGCCCTAAATAGCCGTTTTCCCCAGCGTGAGGATTTAATCCACATACCGCCAAATGCGGTTGTTTGATGCCCCACTTGTTTTTTAAATCCTGCAAAGTAATGGCAATGGTTTGCGATAAACTTTCTGCCGTCAGATTTTGAGATACTTCACACAAAGGCAAATGTGTGGTTGCCAATGCTACACGCAATCCGCCACCTGATAACATCATCACCACTTTTTGAGTTTGGGAAATATCCGCTAAATATTCCGTGTGCCCTGTAAATACAGGTAAATTCGGCAAACAAGCATCGTTAATCACCCCCTTATGCAAAGGAGCCGTTACCATGCCAGAAAATCTACCCTGCACAATGCCATCATAAGCCGTATCCAATAAATCAATCACATACGCAGCATTTTGCGGATTAAGTTCTCCTGCCTCCACATCAGCACAGACTGGACGATGCAAAAAAGAAATTTTTTCTGTATTGCTTTCACAATATTCAGGCAGCCTGAAAGTTCGATTGAGCAATTTTGCTCGTGCTGTAAAAACATCATAATCGCCCACAATCACCACAGGATGCGATAATTCATCTGGATTTAAATCCAAACAAATATCAATCCCAATCCCAGCAGGCTCCCCAGAAGTAATGACTAATGGCGGTAAATTCATGATTCCATTCAATACAAAATAGAAACAGGCACCCTGAAATTTTCAGGCTGCCTGTTGATGTTTACGACAATCAGGATTTTTTGGTTAATCGTTCAAATTTTTGTTGCAACTCTTCTTGTGTTTCCTGATGATTAGGATCCATCACAATGCAATCCACAGGACAAACCATCTGACATTGTGGTTCATCATGATGCCCAACGCATTGCGTGCATTTTCCAGGATTGATTTCATAAATTTCATCACCCTGATAAATCGCATTATTGGGGCATTCTGCCTCACAAACATCACAACTGATGCATTCATCCGTAATCAATAAAGCCATGTTGATTTTCCTTTAATTATGATTTGTGTCAAAAATGCTTGGAATTTTAATCAAATTTACCCAAAACATCAAACGCTCTTGTTGTGTTTTGACAACGCCAATTAAAACCCTTTCATACATCAGCAATTTGCCGTGATACAGTGATTTTGCTTGTCATCAATCTCTTTCTTCATCATCTTAAAGCACTGTATCAAGAGATAAAAAGAGATTATAATGCTTGATGTTCGTAAGTCGTTTTCTTACACTTACGAACTGTGTTTGTAGGTATTTTTGAAGTTTCACCCATCATGCTATTGATTACAACTTGTCCCCGCTGTAATGCCAAATTTCACATCACCGAACATCATCTGAATGCTGCTGATGGTTTGGTGGTATGCAAATATTGTCATAAAGTTTTTCAAGCCAAAAGTTCTTTGCAAAATGTTCCAGAAACTATGGAAGAAGCAAAGGAAAAGCGTTCTTACTTTACGCCTAAAAATTTTGCATTACTCAACGGTGCTAAAAAACTGCCTACACTTTTTAGCAAACGGCATCAAGAAAAGCCAAAAACAGAAAAAGCAGTAAAAACAGAAGCACCTGCCAATCCAGCCAAGAAAGCCACACCCAAAACGCGTGCGTTGCGGGCACATGCTCTTGCTAATGACAAACCACAAGATTTTAAAGCACAAGTAGAAGCCACATCGAAAACCGCCAAAGTTACTGCACCTAAACCAACTCCTGCTCCTAAAAAGGAAGCACCCGCACAAAAACGCGTGATTACCAAGCGTTTTGCTGATGTTGCAGAACCTCAAAGCAGTCAACCCATTCCTGCTTTGCGACAACAACCTTTACAACAAGCATTGCAACAATCCTTGCAACAGTCTATTCAGGCTGCCCAACAAGAAACAACACCATTATCGATACAGCCTGTGATTCAACCGCAGCAGCCACCTGTACAACCAAACATGGCACAATCCATGCAACAGCCGATGCAACAAGCCATGCAAATGCCACACACACAGCCCATGCCACAGCAAAAAAATGCTTTGGCAATGAATGCTACGGCACAAGATGAAATCAACTGGACAACCGCCAGTTTGATTGCCTTAATCGTTTTGGTGATTCAGTTGTTTTATATTATTCTGCAAAAATGAGCGAAGCATCTTTTTCCGCCATATTCCGCGAAGCCGCACCCTATATCCACTATCTGCGAGGGAAAGTTGTCGTTTTGGCAATGAGTACCCATGTTTTGCGTGCTGAAAATTTTTCTTTATTAGCCCAAGACATCGCCTTACTCAACAGTTTAGGCGTTCGTGTTGTATTGGTACATGGGATTCGTGGTTTTTTGGAAAAAGAAGAAAGCCTTGCCGATCAATACAATCAAGGCTATCGCATCACTGATGAAAACATGATGCAGTCCATCAAACAATATTGCGGTGCTGTTCGTTTGGACATTGAAGCGGCATTGGGCATGGGTTTTTTGCACGCACCTGCACACACGGTTAAACTTTCGGTTACCAGCGGTAATTTTATTTCCGCCAAACCATTGGGTGTGTTAAACGGTATTGATATGCAACTGACAGGGCAAGTCCGCAAAATTGATACAGAATCCATGAAAGCCTGTTTAGACCGCAATCAGTTAGTATTAGTTAGTCCTGTGGGGCATTCATTAGGCGGCGTTACTTACAATCTTTCCATGCCTGATACCGCAGCAGAAATCGCCATTGCTTTGAAAGCTGCTAAATTGCTTTTTCTGACGCGTGCCTCTGGTATTGCAGGCGAAAATCAACAAATTCAACTCAATCTTTCTGCCAATGAAGCCATGGGGCATATGGAAAAATACAAGCAGCATCCTGATGCTCAACGGATGTTCCCTTCTGTCTTGCACGCACTTCGCAACGGCGTACATCGCGTGCAAATTATTGACGGCACGATTGATGGTAATTTATTGAAAGAATTATTCACGCGTCGTGGCGTGGGCACTTCTTTGGCACACATTACTTTTACCAACATTCGCCCTGCTGTGGCACGCGATATTCCTGACTTATTGCAACTGATTGAACCTATGGTAGAAAAAGGCATTTTATTGCCACGCACTTATGACGACATCGAAAGTCATATTCATGAGTTTTTCGTTGCGGAATATGATGATTTGCTTTACGGTTGTGCGGCACTCAAACATTTTGCAGACGATGAGAAAAGTGCAGAAATTGCTTGTTTGGCAGTATCTTCATCAGGTCGTGGGCGAGGCTATGGCGACCTTCTGTTAGAACGCATTGAAGAGGAGGCGAAAAAACAAGACATTCATCGTTTATTTGCCTTAACCACACAAACTGCCGATTGGTTTATTGAGCGTGGTTTTCAAGAAACAACGCCTGATACTTTACCTGCACTGCGTTTAGCACAATATCAAGACAACAAAAGGCGTTCAAAAGTATTTATCAAAGATTTATTAGACGATTAACATTCGCACCCGATTTCAGGCTGCCTGAAAGATGACAAAATCAATCATTCAATACACTTAAAGCGAACACAAAAATAATTAAATCCATTCATTTTTAAGCATTTCAGGTTGCCTTTAAAAATACCAATGCTTAAAACTGAAAATAAAATAAAGGTTCAAAATGTCCCAAGAAAAAATTGTTTTTTCCATTGATGGAATGTCGTGTCAAGCTTGTGCTTTGCGTATTGAAAAAGTTCTGCGTCGGCAAGATGGCATCCAAAAAGCCAATGTCAATTTTGCAGGAGAAAGTGCAGAAGTTATTTTTGACCAACAAACCATTCAAAAAAATCAAATCATACAAAAAATTCAACAAGCAGGTTTTGACGCCCAAGAAATGTTGGATACGCCCAATAAAACAGTGCGTCCAAACAAAAGTCTTTATCTCATTTTATTCATTGCATTGATTTTCGCCATCGAAATGGTGGCCATGTTTTTGGGCAAACATTTTTTGATTCCACCATTTTGGCAATTTGTTTTGGCACTTATTGCCCAAACCGTTTGTGCGTGGCGATTTTATCAGGGTGCCTTATCTGCCCTTAAAAACAAAACTGCCAATATGGATGTATTGGTTTCATTGGGCACATTAAGTGTTTTTATTTATTCTTCCGTGATGTATTTTTCAGGCAGCCTGCATCATATTTATTTTGAATCGGCGGTTTTTGTTTTAGCGTTTGTGTCTTTGGGAAAATTTTTGGAATTGCGGATTAAACGCCAAAGTCTCAACAGCATGACATTACTGATGGAACTTACGCCAGAATACAGCGAAGTTTTTCGCCATCAAACATGGGAAAAAATCCCTACGGCACAAATTCAAATGGGTGATACCGTCCGAGCCGTTTCAGGGGGGCGCATTGCGGCAGACGGAAAAATTATTCACGGCGAAGCTTGGTGTGATGAAAGTCATCTCACAGGCGAATCCGTGCCCATACATAAAACCATTGGCGATACTGTTTTGGCAGGTGCTTTGCTACAAAATGGTTCAGTGGATTTTATTGCCCAAGCATTAGGCAAAGAGACTTTATTGGGCGACATGATGCAGGCATTGCGTGAAGCACAAGGCAGCAAAGCCCCTATCGCACGCATGGCAGACAAAGTGGCGTCCATATTTGTTCCTGCGGTGATTACGATTGCTCTTCTGACCTTTTGCTTCACTTATTGGATAACAGATTTAAATACCGCCTTAATGCGTGCTGCGGCGGTATTGGTGATTGCTTGTCCTTGTGCATTAGGATTAGCAACGCCTGCTGCAATCATGGCTGGCATGGGATTGGCAGCACGACACGGTATTCTTTTTAAGGATGCCACTGTTTTAGAACAAGCAGGTTCTATTGATACCGTTCTTTTAGATAAAACAGGCACCATCACATTAGGCGAACCCAAAATCATGGCATTCAGGCAGCCTGAAAACCAAAATACATGGAATGAAAACCAATGGCTGCAAATTGCCGCTTCGATTGAATCGCATACAACACATCCATTGGCACAAGCCATAGTCAATCATGCCAAAGAAAAAAATCTTGCATTACTTCATGTTGAAAATATTCAGATGGAAGCAGGTTTAGGCATTCAGGCCACAGTGGGCGATTGGGGCACAGTCAAAATAGGCACTCCTGCCTATTGTGAAACCGTTTTTCCAGATGATACTGCTTACACCATTATTGCCATGCGAATACAAACGCAAACTGCTTTTTTTATGATTGCAGATGCCATTCGAGAAGACAGCATCGCCGCTATTGATTCGCTGCATCGCATGGGTATTGAAACGCAAATCATCAGTGGCGACCGTCAAGCGGTGGTCGATGATATCGCTCAAAAAACGCATATTCATCAAGCAATAGGCAACCTTTTACCCCGAGACAAAGCCAAAATCATTCATCAATTACAGCAAGATGGTAAACAAGTTGCGATGGTAGGCGATGGAGTTAATGATGCGGCAGCATTAGCAGCGGCAAGCGTGGGATTTGCCATGCGTGGTGGCACATCTATTGCCAAACACAGTGCCAATGCCGTTTTAATGAGACCGTCTATACAAACCGTTGCAGATGCCATCACCGTAGCAAGAGCAACGCTACATAATATTCGACAAAATCTATTTTTTGCCTTTATTTACAATTTGCTGGGCATTCCATTAGCCATCGCAGGAATGTTAAGTCCTAATATTGCAGGCGGAGCCATGGCATTAAGTTCGATTTCCGTTTTAATCAACGCATTGCGTTTAAAAAAATACCCATTGAAATACATAAGATAAGGGGCTGTATTAGATTAGCAGTTATGATAGACTGCAAAAATGAAGATAACGCATTGTAAATTAAAGAAATCTGTACAGAAGAAACTGCTTGAATTTTTTGTATTAGAAGTTACAGCAAGAAGTGCAGCCGATATTTT
>JAGCOT010000105.1 GCA_017645365.1 Neisseriaceae bacterium | reverse complement strand
AGAGGTTTAAGATGGGAGGTGTATAATTTGCTTGCTTGCTAGCTTGCTTGCTTGCTTGTCCATATTTTTTCTCCAAATGTTTCAATTTTTCAGGCTGCCTGATAAAAAAGGCAGCCTGAAACTTATTTAATGATACGCTCTCGATAACTCATGCACTGCATTCACCAAATCTTTCACCCGTTCAGGGTCAGTCAGTTGATGAATGCCGTGTCCCAAGTTGAAAATGTGTCCGTTGCCTTTGCCGTAATCTGCCAAAATGCGTTTGACTTCCGCTTCAATGGATTGCCCCGTTCCAAATAAGGCAAATGGGTCGAAATTGCCTTGCAGAGCCACTTTATCGCCCACGCGGCGGCGTGCGTCTTTGATATTCACCGTCCAGTCCAAGCCCAAAGCGTTGGCTCCGCTTTGTGCCATTTGTTCTAACCACAAGCCGCCGCCTTTGACGAACACAATCACAGGGACTTGATTGCCGTTTGCGTCTTGCTTGGTTAAGCCATTGATTATTTTGGTGATATATTGCAAAGAAAATTCGCCAAACGCCGCGTCTGATAATATGCCGCCCCAAGTATCGAAAATCTGCACCGCATTGGCACCTGCGGCAATTTGTTGATTAAGATAGGCGGTAACCGCGTTCGCATTGATTTCTAACACACGGTGCAATAAATCAGGACGGCGATACAGCATTTCTTTGACCAAACGAAAATCACGCGAACCGCCGCCTTCAATCATATAGCACGCCAAAGTAAAGGGGCTGCCTGAAAAGCCGATAAGTGGTACACGATTATTCAACGCATTCTTGATTGACGCAACCGCATTAAACACATAGGACAATTTTTCCATATCAGGCACGGCTAACTGTTGCACGGCTTTTTCGTCTTGCACAGGGTGAGCAAACTTCGGACCTTCGCCCGCTACAAACGACAGTCCCAAGCCCATAGCGTCTGGCACAGTGAGAATATCGGAAAACAAAATTGCCGCGTCTAAATTAAAGCGGTCAATCGGTTGCAGGGTAACTTCGGTTGCAAAATCAGTGTTGCGGCACAAATCCATAAAACCGCCTGCGTTTTGACGCACTTCTCGATATTCAGGCAAATAACGCCCTGCCTGACGCATGAGCCACACAGGCGTATATTCCGTATCTTGTTTCAGTAAGGCTTTGATAAATGTGTTGTTTTGTAAAGCGGTCATTATGTTTTCCGTGATTTAAGATTAATATTTTTCAGGTTGCCTGTTTTTCAGGTTGCCTGTTTCAGGCAGCCTGAAAACTCATAAGCATGTTGGGTTGCAAAAACGGCATATTATAGCGGATTAGTTATCTTGCTCCAAATTTTGGCGTTCTTGTTTGTTGTCTTTTTTCGGTTTTGGCAGAAGTTCATCGATTTTTTCTTTGACCAAAGCAGGAGAAATTTGAGCCATGCAGTTGGTGTGTTTAAAAGGACATTGTCGCCTAAAACAAGGAGAGCAGGGCAGATTAACTGAAATGGTGTGGGCATTTTGTGCAAATAAGGGGGTGCGATCTGGTGTGGAAGAGCCATATAATGCAATGGTTGGACGATTTAAGGCAATGCTGGCATACATTAAGTCAGAATCGTTGCTGATAACAATATTACAAAGACCTAATAAATCAATAATCTCGTTTAAAGTAGCCTTGCCACATAGGTTGATGCCTGTATCGGCTTCTTGAACGATTTGATCTCCATAGGCTTGTGCTTTTTCTGAACCTAAAATCCAGATTTGATAACCGCGTATGCCGTAATAAGAAGCAATTTGGATAAAGTGCTCAATCGGCCACTCTTTGGAGGGTCCGAATTCCGCATCAGGACACAGGGCAATAACTGGTTGCGAAGTGAATAAGGATAATTTTTGCAAAAGACGGCGACGATTGTTTTCTAATGAGAACAGTTTAGGAAGAGGACCCTCTTCTGGTGCAGAAGATGGGTCGTCATAAACCAAAGACGAAAAACGAGCCACAACACACGGCATATCACCTGGATTTAAAGGATGAATATGGGTAAGTAAGCCATAACGCAATTTTCCCAAAAAGCCAATGCGAATAGGGATTTTTGCCCAAAATGGAATTAGGGCAGATTGAATGGATTTAGGCAATATGTACGCACGGGTGAAATGATGTTTCTTGATTTCCTGTGCCATTTTCCAACGCTGTTTGATTTGCCATTTTTTCCAAGGAATAGAACATTCAATAAAATCGTCTGCATCAATCATGTGGTGTGTTAAATCGATCGTCCAAGGGGGGGCTAATATGGTGATTTTGCAAGAAGTAAAGTGGTTTTTTAGCAAGGCTAAAAAAGGTTGAATCATGATGCAATCGCCCACCCATGATGGGGTAATGACTAAAATGTTTTCTTTTGTACTGTGATCCATGATGACAACCCTATTGTTTATTAAGATATTGTTCTACTTCTTGCCAGTCAGGTTCTCCAATGTAATATCGAAGCATATTGCCTTGTCGGTCAATCAGATAAGTGGATGGTGTAAATTGGATTTCGTAGGCGTTTTTGGCTTCGCTGTTTTTGTCATAGGCAACCTGAAACGAGATGCCGTGTTGTTGTATAAAATGCTTAACTTCTTCTTCCGTATTCACATTCAGCGAAATACCAATGATTTGCAAATGAGGATGTTTTTTTTGTAATGCCATCAATTTGGGCATTTCTTCTACGCAACCTGGACAAGAGGGATACCAAAAATTCAGCAAAGTGGTTTTGCCAATGAAATTTTTTTCTGAAATCATTGTTTGAGAATGAATTTCAGGCAGGCTGAAAGCTGGGGCGGGGCGGTTTTGTTGGGAATTCCACAATAAAAAAACAATCATTGCCAATAGGGCAATTAAAAGAGAAATAATCCATTTTTTTTTCATGATGATAACGCCTGAATTAAAGTATTTTTTAGCGATTCGTCTAATGTAATCGCACATTGTTGAAGCAAATCCAAAATCACAAAAGTAACGCTTGCACGAACTACTATTTTGGCTGTGTTTTTTAATTGTATGATTTGGCGGATGGTAATGGTTTTTCTGGTCAATTCGCCAACTGTCGATTGAATTTCTAAAACATCACCTTCGGTGGCAGGATAGCGGTAGTCAATGTTTATATTCACAACCGCAAAACCCCAATTCTTCGCAGCAAAATCCGCCACAATGTTGCTGTTATCAAACATTTGCCATCGTGCGTCTTCTAAAAATTCCAAATAGCGTGCGTGATTGACATGACGATAGCCATCTAAATGATAACCACGCACTTGAATTTGAGTGGTTTTGCTTGTCATTTGTGTCGCCTGCGTTGTTGTTGCGGTAAATTCATGCCAATTTCTTTCATGACATAGGCTACTTCCACTTCATTGAGTTCGTAAAATTGACCGCGTTTTAAGCGTGGCGGTATGCCGATAGGACCGAAGCGAATGCGTGTGAGTTTGCTCACAGTTAAGCCAAAATATTCAAAAATCCGCCGTACTTCTCGATTACGCCCCTCTTGTACGACGATGTCGTAACGATGATTTTTGCCTTCGTTGTTGTAAGCGATGATGCGAGCGGCTTTGGCTAAACCATCTTCCAACATAATGCCATCGGTGGTAAGTTGCGTCATTTGTGCATCGGACAATTCGCCTGCGACACGCACAGAATATTCTCGGTCAATGGTAAAACTGGGATGGGCAAAACGGTTGGCTAATTCGCCAGAAGTGGTGAAAATCAATAAGCCTGATGTATTGACATCCAAACGCCCAATCGCAATCCAACGGTTTCCTGAAAGTTGTGGCAAGCGATCAAAAACAGTAATGCGTCCTTGTGGGTCGTGGCGACTGACAATTTCCCCTTCTTGTTTGTAATACAAAATAATGCGTGGTAATCGGTCTGGCCATTTAAGTCGAATGGCTGAACCTTTCACCGTTACGCGGTCGTTAGGGCTTACTTTGTCGCCTAATTGTGCGACTGTGCCGTTGATGGCAACTTGTCCATCAGCAATCATGGCTTCTACATGGCGTCTGGAACCTACGCCTGATGCCGCAAGAATTTTTTGCAATCGCATAGGTTCTATTTGATCAAGGTCGGCACGCAAATGACGCAGGCGTTCAGAACGCTGCTCAATCGACAGATTGGGACGACGCAAAACCATCTTTTTCGCTTTATTGGCTTGAATGGATGGTGATGAATTTTTTTTCAGGCTGCCTGAATTGTTGGAGGATTGTTTCATAATGCTTCAAGGGTTGGCATCTATTGAGTCGGTATTATAACCGTTTGTGTTTAATGCATGAAAAATCAATCAAATAAATCTTTTTGATGATTTTCTTGAATGACTTGAACATCAACTTCACCAGTGGCAAAACGAATATGCAGATTTTGTCCCAAACGCAGGCGTTCATTGGAACGAACAATTTTATGTCGTTGGTCGGTGATGATACTAAAACCCCGCTCCATAATGCGTTGTGGTGAAATGGCTTCCAGTAAATATTCCCATTGATCCAAGCGTTGCGAACGCATTTCAATAATGGGAAGATTTTTTTGTGCATTTTCCAAATCCTGCAAACGCTTTTGATGGCGTGCAATATCGGGTCGCATTTGGGCGACTTGATGGGTTTGCCATTGTAATGCTTGATGTGCTTGGTGATGGCGTTGTTGGACATGATGCGTCAGTTGATGAGCAAAAGCATTTACTTTTTGCCATTCGTTGTTGATTTTTTTTTCAGGGTGCAGGTATTGCAGTGTTTCATGCATACGCCATAAGCGTTGTTGATAATTCGACAAAATATTTTGCGGTTTTTGCAAAAATTGTTCGGTCATGTCCACTTTTTGGCTTAAATGCTCGTAATGGCGACGCATGGCAGCCTGAATTTGTTGCTGATAACGGTGAATTTGATGAAGCAACGCTTCGCCATCTGGACTGACGATTTCCGCAGCCCCTGTGGGTGTTGGTGCTCGAACATCAGCCGCAAAATCGGTGAGGGTGAAGTCGGTTTCATGCCCAACACCACTGATGATGGGAATGGTGGAATTGGCAACCGCACGCACTACTATTTCTTCGTTAAACGACCATAAATCTTCAATACTTCCGCCACCACGACAAACAATTAACACTTCTGCTTTTTGATGTAAATTGGCATTGGTAATGGCTTGAACGATTTCTTGCTTGCTGTTTTCCCCTTGCACCGAAGCAGGATACACAATGACTTCAATAGTAGGCATACGCCGTTGCAAAGTACTTACCACATCACGCAAAGCTGCTGTTTTGATGCTGGTAATCACGCCAACCGTTTTGGGAAAATCAGGTAATGGGCGTTTGCGTTGCGGGTCAAATAATCCTTCGGCTTCTAATTGTTTTTTGAGTGCTTCGTATGATGCGAATAATTGCCCCAATCCTGCAATTTGAATTTGATGCACAACAATTTGATAACTGCCCGAAGCAGCATAAATGGTGATTTCCCCAGATACTTCCACTTCATCGCCATTGTGTAAGGGAAATGATGGGACATGTTGTCGAAACAAAGCACAACGCACCTGTGCGTTTGGGTCTTTTAGGGAAAAATACACATGCCCACTGGTGGCGTAAGTCAAATTAGAAATTTCGCCAATCACACGCAAATGGAGCAAATTTTCTTCTAAAAGGGAAGCGGCGATTTGATTGAGTTCGCTGACCGATAAAGTGTGTGTGTCGGAAAACATAAAAGGCAGCCTGAAAGATTGAATATTTTCAGGCTGCCTTTGAAAATTCAGGCAGCCTGAAAAGATTTTATTGAGTTTGAATCACAGAAGAAGTGAGTTGTTTCACACAAACACCTAATGTTTGGCTTGCCAATTTAGCCGCAGTGGTTGCACGAGTAGCGGGATTGAGTAATGCAACACTGTCTGACAAGGTTAAATTTTTGCTGGTTTGCTCACTGACGCAAGAACAAACTTCATTTTCAAGACTGGCTTTTTTCTCTGGGGTGAAAATTATAGAAACCATCTGCCATGTTTTTTGGTTGTTGATTTGACGATGACATTCAGTATCCAGCATAGTTTGCACCACTGCATTTTGCATGGCAGTGATTTGTTCATTGCTACTGCCAGTCGCACAAGAAGATAAAACCAGAACCACAGCTAATAAAGATAAGGTTTTTTTCATCCAAATTTCCTTATATGGATAAAGATTATTCAGGTCGCATTTGTGGGAATAAAATCACATCGCGAATGGTTTGGGCATCAGTCAGCAACATCACTAAACGGTCAATACCAATACCACAACCGCCAGTAGGCGGTAAGCCGTATTCCATAGCACGAATATAATCGGCATCATAGTGCATGGCTTCATCATCACCTGCATCTTTTTGAGCAACCTGTGCTTTAAAGCGTGCGGATTGGTCTTCTGGGTCATTTAATTCTGAATAACCGTTGGCCAATTCTCGCCCAACCACGAATAGTTCAAAGCGTTCGGTTAAATGAGGTTGAGCATCAGACGCACGCGCCAAAGGAGAGACTTCCACTGGATAATCAATAATGAATGTGGGATTCCACAAACGACTTTCTGCACATCCTTCAAACAAGGCTAATTGAAGACTGCCCAAGCCTGTGGCGTGGGGAATTTCTTCGCCATGTTTGACGATTTCTTTTTTCAACCAATTTTCATCGGACAGTTGTTCATCGGTGTATTGTGGATTGTATTTTTTGATGGCTTCAATAATGGTTAGGCGTTCAAAAGGTTTTTCTAAATCGACTTCCTGATTGTTGTAAGTAATTTTCAGGCTGCCTGAAACTTGTTGTGCACAAGCACGGATGATGTTTTCCGTCATTTCCATCATGCGTTTATAGTCAGCAAAGGCTTCGTAAAACTCAATCATGGTAAATTCTGGATTATGACGAACCGACATACCCTCGTTGCGGAAATTGCGGTTGATTTCAAAAACCCTTTCCAAACCGCCTACCACCAAGCGTTTGAGATATAACTCTGGGGCAACACGCAGATATAAATCAATATCAAGCGTATTGTGATGGGTAACAAACGGCTTGGCAGAAGCACCGCCTGGAATGGGGTGCATCATTGGGGTTTCAACTTCCAAGTAACGCTCGTTAATCATGGCTTGACGCACGGTTTGAATGATTTGACTGCGTTTGATAAAAATATCTTTGGAATCTTGATTGGCAATCAAATCCACATAGCGTTGACGATATTTTTGTTCTTGGTCGGTTAAACCTAAATGCTTTTCTGGCAAAGGACGCAGAGATTTAGACAATAAACGAATTGAGACAACACGCACGGATAATTCGCCGTGATTGGTTTTCATCAACTGACCTTCCGCCCCAATAATATCGCCCAAATCCCAATGTTTAAAGGCGTTATAAACATCTTCGCCAACTTTATCTTTTTGAATGTAAAGTTGGATACGCCCTGTCATATCAGATAAAGTTACGAAACTTGCTTTGCCCATCAAGCGTTTAAGCATGATGCGACCTGCCACTTTGACGCTAATATTTTGATTTTCCAGCGTTTCTTTATCGCTTGCGTTATGGCGTTTTTGTAAATCGCCCGCAAAGGCATCACGGCGGAAATCGTTGGGGAAGGCTATGCCTTCTTGGCGTAATTGATTGAGTTTTTCGCGTCTTAAAGCAATGATTTGATTTTCATCTTGTAGCGAGTTATCTGTGATGTTTTCTGTCATAGGTGTTGTCTTTCTTTTTCAATGTTTCAGGCTGCCTGAAACTTTGTATTTTCAGGCAGCCTGAATAAAATAGTAATGCGTTATTTTACTGCAATATCGTTATTTTTGTTGTTCTTCTTTGATTTTTTTCAGGGTTTCAATCGCCATTTGACGCGTTTTTTCATCGCCGTATTGTAAATCGCGTTGTGCATTGCGATAAATGGCTTGTTTTTTCTGTTGTGTCAATAATTGTTCTTGTGTGGCTTTGCTGCGAATGGAAACGGTTTTTTGCTGCTTGGCTTTATTTTGAGCTTGTAAAAGCAGTTGAGCAATATTCAGGGTGCCTGTGGGGGATTTTTTAATTTGTTTTTTGGGTTGTCGTTTTCGTTTTGCCAGAATGCGTTTTTCGGCGTGTTCTGCTGCGGCAAATCGTGCTTCTTGATGTTGAGATAAAAAACGATTTTGCGGCAGATAATCCGCCTGAACATTTTGCATTTGAATGCAATTCACAGGACAAGATTCAACACACAAACGGCAGCCTGTACATTCTTCTGCAATCACGCTGTGCATCAATTTTCTCGCACCCATAATCGCATCCACCACGCAAACACGCATACAAGCCGTACAACCAATGCACTGACTCTCATCAATCACTGCTTGTTGTTTGGGAATGATGTTTACTTCATGCGTTGGTCGAGAAGTGATGCGGGACAAATCTTGCATAACTTCATTTCCGCCTGCCTCACACAAATGAATGCAGGCACCTTGAAAAACCGCATCAGCATAAGATGAACAATCAGCATAGCCACAACGCCCACAATCAATTTTGGGCAAAAAATGATAAATTTGTTGTTTCATAACGATTCATCATAAAAATAATCCAGACCATCTGTCTGGATTATTGAAATATTATTCTGTTTTACCTGTTTGAGATGGTCCTGATGAAGGCACTTCTGGTGGAGTAGCATTGGTGTTCGAGGTATCCAAAACTGTTTCTTCCAATGTGTTCATTAAACTTTTAATAAAATCTTTGGGTGGCGATGGTTGTTTACCTGCCATGATTTCTTTGACTTGGTCTGCGTCAATCGTTTCCCAATCCATCAATGCCTGACACATGGTTTCCATTTTGTCGCGATTGTCTTCTAAAATGCGTTGGGCTATGGCGTATTGTTCATCAACAATACGGCGGATTTCCTGATCGACTTGACGCATGGTTTCTTCGGACATATTTTGTGTCCGCGTAACCGAACGCCCCAAAAATACTTCGCCTTCATTTTCGCTATACACCATAGGTCCCATTTTTTTCGACATGCCATATTTGATGACCATGTCTCGTGCTAACTGTGTAGCGCGTTCAAAGTCGTTAGACGCCCCTGTGGATATGCGTTTGACGAATAATTCTTCCGCAATACGACCGCCAAATAAAATACTGATTTGATTGAGTATTTGGTCTTGATACATACTGATGCGATCGCGTTCTGGCAACTGCCAAGTCAAGCCCAAAGCACGCCCACGCGGCACAATGGTAACTTTATGCACAGGATCAGTGCCTGGTAAAGATGCTGCAACGATGGCGTGCCCTGATTCGTGATAAGCAGTAGCGCGTTTTTCGTCTTCGTGCATAATCATGCTGCGGCGTTCTGGACCCATAAAGATTTTGTCTTTGGCTTCCTCAAAATCGCTTTGTTCTACTTTGGTTTTGTTGTGGCGACCTGCCAAAAGTGCGGCTTCATTCACCAAATTCGCTAAATCAGCACCTGAAAAACCAGGCGTTCCGCGTGCCAAAGAAGAAAGATCAACGCTTTCGTCCATTTGCACTTTTTTCACATGCACGCCCAAAATTTGCTCACGCCCACGAATATCAGGCAGCGGCACAACCACTTGACGGTCAAAGCGACCTGGTCGTTGCAAAGCTGGGTCTAACACATCAGGGCGGTTGGTGGCCGCAATCACAATCACTGTGGTATCGCTTTCAAAACCGTCCATTTCAACCAACAGTTGATTGAGCGTTTGTTCGCGTTCATCATTACCGCCGCCCAAGCCTGCACCACGCTGACGACCGACTGCATCAATTTCATCAATAAAAATAATGCAGGGAGCGTTTTTCTTGGCTTGCTCAAACATATCACGCACGCGGCTTGCACCCACGCCGACAAACATTTCCACAAAGTCCGAACCTGAAATGCTGAAAAACGGCACTTTGGCTTCGCCCGCAATCGCTTTGGCAAGCAAGGTTTTCCCTGTACCAGGTGAGCCAAACAAAAGCACGCCACGCGGCACGCGTCCGCCCAAACTTTGATAGCGAGAAGGTGATTTTAAATAATCGACAATTTCTTGTACTTCTTCTTTGGCTTCATCGCAACCTGCGACATCGGCAAAGGTGATGACATTGGATTCTTTATCGAGCAATCGAGCACGACTTTTACCAAATGAAAAAGGTCCGCGACCACCGCCGCCACCATTTTGCATTTGACGCATAAAATAAATCCAAACACCAATCAATAGCAAAACGGGCAAACTGCTGTACAACAAACTGGTTAAGAAACCAGGACGCATTTCTGGTTTAACTTTGACTTGAACATTATTGTCCAATAGGGTGGAAATCAGTTTTTGGTCGGCAGGGGAGTGGGTATAAAACTTGCTTTTATTCTCATCTTTACGCACTCCTTTAATGATGTAGCCTTCCATCACGCGTTCGCTTTCCAATACGACACTTTCTACTTGATTGCTACGCACTTGTTGGATAAATGCGGAATATTCAATCTGCGTGTCATCGGATTTTTTATCGCCTTCCAAAGCGTTGAACGACATCATTAAAATCACGGCTAATGATACCCAGATAAGTAAAGTTTTAAAGGTGTTTCCCATAATGATTTAATTCCCTAAACAATGTTTCAGGCATATGCCATGGATGCCAGTTTTGCCAATCCCTTACGGGAAGTGTTTCAGGCAGCCTGAAAAGGATAGTTTATTGTCCTAAAAAATTCTTTCCTAATAAATAAATTTCGTTAGAGCGATTGCGAGAGGCTTTGGGTTTACGAGTCAGCACTTGTGCGAATGATAATCTCATTTGTGCCATATATTCTTGAAAACCTGCACCCTGAAAAACTTTCACCAAAAAGCAACCGCCTTTTTTCAAGTGATGATTGGCAAAATCTAATGCCAATTCGGTTAAATAGAAACTGCGTGCTTGGTCAGTTACGCTGTTGCCACTCATATTGGGGGCGATGTCGGATAAAACAAGGTCGACTGCGTGTTCACCTACGGCGGTTTCTAATGCGTCCAACACGGATTGTTCGCGAAAATCTCCGCAAATAAAATGAACGCCGTCAATGGGCTCCATAGGCAAAATATCCAAAGCAAAAATAGTGGCTTTTTGCCCCAATTTACGCACCACTACCTGCGACCATGAACCTGGTGTACTGCCCAAATCCACAATCACTGAATTCGGGCGTAACAGTTGATCTTTTTCGTCAATTTCCAAAAGTTTATACGCCGCACGAGCTCGATAACCGTCCCTTTGTGCCAAATGAACGAAAGGGTCATGAATGTGTTCATTTAACCACGCTTGGGATGTTTTGGAGCGTTTGTTTTTGGAAGTTGGGTTCATGTGAATGATGCGTCGAGTTTTAAAATTCTATTTAAAAAAGGAGAGCATTATAAATAAAGATTGATTACAATGCCCATTTTATTTTTCAGGCTGCATTTTTAAGGATCGTCATGCAACAAACTTTAACTTCCCAAGAGCGTCAATTACTCAAACAAAAAGCACATCATTTAAATCCTGTGGTGATGATTGGTCAAAATGGTTTGACCCCTGCGGTTTTGCATGAAATTGACACCATGCTTCATGCTCATGAACTCATTAAAATCCGCATTTTGGGTGATGACCGCGAAGAACGAACGCAAATGGCAACAGAAATCACGCAAGCCTTATCTGCTCATTTGGTGAGTCATATTGGTAAGTTACTGATTGTATATCGCAAAAGAAAAACAGAGAAAAAATAAGGTTTTAGCGAAGATAAAATAGTATTTCAGGCAGCCTGAAAAAGGAAATGACTAATGACTGAAAGTGAATTTTTAACTTTAACAGATGCGTTATTGACGCACATTCAAGATGAAATTGAAACTCAAAGTGATGCGTTTGATTGTGCGTATGATGGCAATGTTTTATCGATTGAACACGAAGATGGCGATACCATCATCATCAACCGTCATATTGCCACGCAAGAGTTATGGATTGCTGCCAAAAGTGGCGGTTATCATTTTGTTTTCCAAAATCAGCAATGGTTTTCATCTCGTGAAAATGCGGATTTTGACACCATACTCAATCGAGCGATTCAGGCTGCCAGTGGTGAAGATTGGCGTATTCAGACCCATTCTTAACTCTAAAATCCCCTGAAAATATTTCTCATATTTAATAAAAACAGGCAGGCTGAAAAATTATTGCCCAAACAGGCAGCCTGAAAGCAGAAACGGCTTTTCAGGCTGCCTGTTTTGGTAGACGATGCACGCTGAAATAGACTCACGCAAAACGGACATGTACTGCACATTTTTGTGTGCGAAGCGATGCTAAAACAGCTTGATTACTTGCAGAAAATTCGGTTTGATGATTTCGTCTTTATTTTAAAAAGATACTGACGCCAGTATAATGCGGTTTAATTCATCATCAATTCATAAGGAATCGACCATGAATGTTGTGATTTTAATTTCTGGACGCGGCAGCAATATGCAAGCCATTGTGAATGCCAAAATTGCTGGTGCGGATATTAAAGCGGTGATTAGCAATCGTCCTGATGCGGCGGGTTTAAAGTGGGCAAAAGAGCAGGGGCTGACGGTTGATTCGCTCAATCATCAAGATTTTCCTGACCGTGCTTCGTTTGATCAAGCGTTGATGAAAAAAATTGATGTTTATCGTCCTGATTTAGTTGTCCTTGCAGGATTTATGCGGATTTTAACGCCTGAATTTTGTCATCATTACGAAGGTCGCATGATGAATATTCATCCATCGTTATTACCGTCTTTTCCTGGTTTACACACGCATGAACAAGCCATTGCGGCAGGCTGTAAAATTGCAGGGTGCACGGTGCATTTTGTAACGGAAGAATTAGATCACGGACCGATTATTTCGCAAGCAGCAGTACCGATTCTGCCTTATGACACGGCGGAAGATGTTGCCAATCGCGTTTTGCGTTGTGAGCATCAAATTTATCCACAAGCAGTGGCAGATTTTGTTTCAGGCAGTTTGCAGTTGATTCAAGGTCAATCCATCAATATGCGTAAACATGCACAAGGGCAGGAGCAATTACTTAATTAAAGAAACTTCTGCAAAACTCTGGCATTGGTCCATTTTGCAAAAATTGACATGAATTGGAAAAGATATGGATATTGCGATTATTGATTATGGTATGGGCAATTTACATTCTGTTTTGAAGTCGGCAGAAAAAGCCCGTGAAATGGCCAATGTTTCTGCCAATGTTTTCTTGACCCAGCACCCTGAAAAAATAGCACAGGCAGATAAAGTCATTTTTCCAGGACAAGGGGCAATGCCAGATTGCATGAAATCCTTGCAACAATCGGGTTTAGATGATGCGGTGCAATACGCATTGCGTCATAAACCCTTTTTTGGCATTTGTGTTGGGGCACAATTATTATTCGAACGCAGCGAAGAAGGCGATACCGCAGGATTATCGTGGTTTGCAGGCGAAGTGAAGCGTTTTGAATCCAATCAATATGGCAGGCAGGGGGAAAAATTAAAAGTACCGCACATGGGCTGGAATACTGTTTGCCAAACAAAAAATCACCCTATTTTTCAAGGGGTTGAGCAAAACGCTCGTTTTTATTTTGTACATAGTTATTATTTTGCACCACAAAATTCTGAAATTATTTTGGGTGAAAGTGAATACCCCAATCCATTTGCCTGTGTTGTCGGTAAAGACAATGTTTTCGCCACCCAATTCCATGCAGAAAAAAGCCATGATAACGGGCTGACTTTACTGAAAAACTTTATGCTTTGGAATGGTCAGTTTTAAAAACTCAATTCCTGCATGAAAATTGCTTTCAGGCTGTCTGAAAACAGGCAAGCTGAAAGATTATCAACAAAATTAAAAATACAATTTAACTTAAAATCACTTGCTATTTTAAAAGAAAAGTTAAGATTAAATCCTTGTATGGAAAATGTTTTCAGGCTGCCTGAAAACAGGCAAGCTGAAACATCATCAGAGAAATTAAAAAATGGGGCTGTATTAGATTAGCAGTTATGATAGACTGCAAAAATGAAGATAACGCATTGTAAATTAAAGAAATCTGTACAGAAGAAACTGCTTGAATTTTTTGTATTAGAAGTTACAGCAAGAAGTGCAGCCGATATTTT
>JAGCOT010000104.1 GCA_017645365.1 Neisseriaceae bacterium | reverse complement strand
TGAAGAAACCATTGCCAACATCAAAACCGATATAAGCACCGACAACTACGCCCAATATTCAGGCAGCCTGAACAACAACTTTGATGCAGATAGAGTTCAGAGTGAAATTGATTTGCAGGTAGAAATAACACAAGAGTTTAGCCGTAATGTTCAGGACTTAAATCGCCGTAAAAACATTGAGTTAGACGAAATTAAAGAAGAATTAAAAGCAGGCAAGAAAACCCAAGAAGAATACGACCAAGCAGTTAAAAAGATTGAAACTGAAAAAGTGATTATCAATATGGTCGCAGGCGGTTTGATGTCGCCGTCTGATAGCGTTTTAGGCGTTGCCACAAGCACAGTTTCGCCTGCGGTGAGTTATGCCGTTGGGCAACATTTCAAAAAAGAAGGCAAGGAAGGCAGTTTTGAACATATCGCAACCCACGCAGTGATTGGTGCATTGACTTCTGCGGTAAATGGCGGCAATGCGTTAAGCGGAGCGGTGAGTGCTGGCGGTGCGGAATACATTGCCCAAAAAACCGCCGAAACACTGTTCCAAAAAGACGCAAAAGATTTAACCGCTGATGAAAAACAAACGGTATCAACCATTGCTCAAATAGTCGGCACAGTTTCAGGTAGCCTGAATGGGGATACTTCGCTTGACGCTTACATCGGCTCAAATGTAGCGACTAATGCGGTGGAGAATAATCTTTTAAATCCTAAACATTCTTGGACTGCTAATTATTTGACTGCAAAAGGGAAAAATCAAAGAACTTCCGTAACAGTTAGTGGTGATAAGGAGATTGAAGATAACAAAAAATTAGCAACAACCTGCTACTTATATGGAACTTGTGAAAGTGTGGCTAATCGTTTTGCTCAATGGGCTGATGATCATGCTAAACTCGCTATTGAATTGAAACAGCAAGGTAGAACCCAAGAAGCCGAAGAAGCCATGAAACTAGCAAACTTGTCGCAACAATATTCAGATATTGCACGAGACAATATCCCAAAAAGTCGTGAAGTAGCAAGAAATAACAGCAAACCCATTCAATCAGCCGATTTTTCTAGGTGGAATGACGGTAGACCTGCAGTATGGCTCAATGCTTCTTCTAAAACATATGATTATTATGTATTCAGTATTGGTGGAAATATCGGTAATTATGGTGTTGGGTATTCTTATATAAAATCTGCTTATGATGACACTTCTTCAAGTAATTGGGATTTTGGCGTTTCAGAAGATTACTCATCAAAAAAATTTGGGGTTAGTGCAAGGATTGCAGGTGGCGATATTCTAACCGATAGCAATGGAAGACCTTTGACTGTGTACGAGCGATTTAATCGTGGCTATGATGATGAAAATAATATTTCAATGAGAACACGAACAGCAGAATTTTTAAATAAAAGTAGCACTTCTGCTGGTGCTTGTGTAGGCTTTGCTTGTGGTCATTCTGTTGAAACCTTTGGAAAAAATGGTAAAGGTCAATGGATTAGATATCGTGCGGTGGAAACTGGAATAAGCACTTCACCGTTTTCTATCGATGCAAGTGGTTCAAAAAGTCAGTAATATACACCGATTAACGATAGGAAATAGATAAATATCTATTTCCTATCGAAAGTTGTTGTTATCAATTAGATTGAGTTGTGCTATGGTGAAAATTCGTGAAAAAATAGAAACAATTATTGCTTTTGTTGCATTGTTATTGTTTATTTCAATAGCAACCTTTATTTTGTATCATAATTATATTGCGTTTTTTACTGAAAAAATGTCAAAGGACGGATACGATAAGTTAATAGAAACACAAGGAATTATTAGGAATATTTCTCACAATTTAAATACAAATGATTTTAGAGTTGGAATTATAAAATTAGACGCAGTACATAGTTGGTCATACATAAAATCTTATATATATTTAGATGAATGTATGGATTCAAATCATATTAACAATGCTCTTGTTAATAATGGATTTAAAGATATTCGCATTTCAATGAATAGTGATAAATTTACTGCTAATGCTTGTATCGGTGATGTCCATTTTGATATAGATAGCAAACCACAAAATGGTAAGTTATGTGGCAAATTAAATATCGAATACTCTTGGGAAAAAAATCGTAATTTAAATAATCCAAAATGTTGGGATACACCCAAACAATCAAGCAAAGATAATGAGCAATAACCCAAACGGCATATATTCACAATCTGCCGTTTTTGTTGCATAAAACATTTTTCAGGTAACCTGAAAAACTTTAATGCGTAACAAAAGGATTAAAAACATTGGCACCTGTATTCATAAAATCTTTTTCATTGCGAGTGATAACAGTCAAATTATTTTCAATCGCTGTTGCGGCAATTAGGCTGTCAGTGATGCTTTTTTTATCAGGAATGTGCATTTTGGCACAAATTAAAGCCGTTTGTGGTGTAATGCTTAATATTCTATTAGCAAAAGTCGGCTTAACCATATTATCTAACCACTGACGGTATATTTTACCTTGTAGGTTGTCTTTTCGTTCTAAATTTAATACGCCTTTTTCTAGTTCAAATAATGAGATAACGCTAATGAACATTACATTTTTATCATTACTTTCAGCCCATCTTTTAACGCCAATATTGGCATTTCCTAAATTGATTTTGCGAATTTCTGAAATAATATTGGTATCTAATAAAAACATTCTTATTCCTTAATCCATAGGACGACTTTCAATGTTCATTCTTTCAAATTCAATGTCATCCACTTTTATTTCAGTATTGGGAAAAGCCAAAGCATTTGCAATGCTTTGTTTTTCTCCCGATAATGACAAATATTCTTGATAACTCATCAGAACATAAGATAACTGACCACGATTGGTTACAAACACTGGCGATTGCTCACATTGTTTCTGTGCTTTGGCAATTTGCCGATTGAAATCTTGGCAAGTGAGAATAGTAGGCATAAGATTTATCCTATTAAAGTAGTGAGATTACTACATTGTAAGTAGATTAAATGGACTTTGCAAGAAAAAATTAAAATCTTAAACCAAACCGAAAGCAACACCCAATCCACTAACGCACAAGAGAGCCAAGTTTTAGGCGAAAGCGTCAGCATTACCGCCAGAGATAATGATATAAACATTATTGGAAGCGATGTTTCAGCAAGGTAGGGTGGGCAACTTGTTGCCCACGCGTTTAATCAATTTCAGGCAGCCTGAAATCAGTTTATTGGGTTCGTCAATAAACTATTTTATGTGGCGAAAATTTATCCAAGTTAGTTAAGGAAAACAACAATGCACTTAAAACCCAAATTAAAACGCGTGGGCAACAAGTTGCCCACACTACGCTTGCTTATTAAAAGATTTGGGTTTAAGGCAGCCTGAAAACCGCACCGCCACTAACGAACAAGACGCATTGCGATTAGCAGAAGAAGTGGGCTATCCATTAGTTGTGCGTCCGTCTTATGTTTTGGGCGGACGAGCCATGCAAATTGTGCATTCTGCGGACGAATTGCAAACTTATATGCGAGAAGCGGTGAAAGTGTCCAACGACAGCCCTGTTTTATTAGACCACTATTTAGACAATGCGATTGAAGTTGATGTTGATTGCGTGTGCGATGGCGAGCAAGCCGTCATCGGCGGCATTATGCAGCACATTGAACAAGCAGGCGTGCATA
>JAGCOT010000103.1 GCA_017645365.1 Neisseriaceae bacterium | reverse complement strand
GCAAAATATCGGCTGCACTTCTTGCTGTAACTTCTAATACAAAAAATTCAAGCAGTTTCTTCTGTACAGATTTCTTTAATTTACAATGTGTTATCTTCATTTTTGCAGTCTATCATAACTGCTAATCTAATACAGCCCCAAACAAATAGTATCCGAATCGTTCCCCATAACTACCTCAACGGTTTTAATTATTCCCTAAAACAAACAAAAAATTCTTTCAGGCAGCCTGAAAATTGGTAACAATCACATCAACCATTTTTTTAATATGCCACAACAAGGTAGCCAAAGTTAAATCATTGGTAGAACTGACCAAAAGTACAATGTTTTTGCCACTCAAATTGATACCACGACTGAAAATAAACCCATTCCCGCATTCAATATGAATGGCGTTGGATTGTTGTAATGAAGATTCCATCGCAATGGTATCCCCTAAACCTGATAAAGATGCTGCCAACGCCGCTTTGCCTGTTGCTGTTTTTTCATCCATATTGGTGTACGCCACAGGAAAACCGTCATCTGTTGCAATGATGGTGTATAAGATACCCTCGACATTTTGAGTCAAGACATCTACGCATTTTTGAAACATGGCTCTTTGTGCAACCACGGCTGCGTGTTTTTTTACGGCTTCTTTGTTGTTACTCATTGTTGCATTTCCTGATTGATTAACAAAATTTCCAACATCATCAAAACATCATTGCGTTCCCGCACATCAACTTCAAAAATAGGCGGAAACATATCTTTATTGGCAAAATAAGTGGTGTATTTATCTAATGTCGCACCCGATTTATCTGTACGCCCAATACCCACAACAAATGCTTGTTTTGTTACTAAATCATCAAAAGCCTCTAAATAAACATCCAAATCTTCCATTGGATTTTCTCGGCTTTCGTCAATCAACACAATACAACCTACTGCTCCGCGTGCCAAAATAGGCCACATAAAACGAAAACGAGGCTGACCTGGAATACCGTACAAATGAATCACATCATTAGCCAATTCTATGGAACCATAGTCCAAAGCAACGGTGGTTGTTGCCTTGACAGATTGTGCCTCATCTGAATTTTCTGCTTCAGTAGTAATCGGTGGTGTATCAGAAATCGCAGAAATCGCTGTGGTCTTTCCTGCACCCATAGGACCGATAAACAAAATTTTATGTAATGTTGTGCTGCTCATGATTTATGATGTGAAAAAGATTCATTAACGCGTAATTTGTTGCGTAACTCATTAACCCACGCAACATCTCTTTTTGCAGAAACAGGTGCAGTATTCACCATCTCTTTTTTCTCAACGGGTAAACGAGATTTTTCTGCTGCATACAGAAAGTGTAAAACCCTTTCTTTATCCAAACCAGAACGAATCACCGCTTCACCAATGTTAGTGAACTTTTGTGTAAATAAGGTAGTTAACATCAATAATTTGGGTTCTGTTTCCCAACGACCAAATAAAGGCCATTTTTTCAAACGAAAAGCGTGCGTATCCAAATCATAATTTTTCAGGAAGCGTTCACTCATTTTGCCGTGCAAACCAAAACTCCACATCACTGCATCGTATGGGAAAGCAACACCTGACAGGCTGCCTGAACCGCATTTTGCTTTTTTATCGCTTAACAATAATTTCATCAAATCAGAAGCTTTGGTGCAACTGGTCAAAATACGACCGCTGGCAGCATCCACCAAAACCTGTGCATCGTCCCAAGTTAATAGATGTTTTTGCGACTCTACTGGATACTGCTCTAAATAAGACAAGAAAGACATGCCATCTGTATCTTCATCAGTTTTTTCTTGAATTGGAGCAGCAGTATTGGAATTGCTTTCTACCAAAAGTTGTTCTTCTATCCATGACAATGAATTGATTAAATTCATTGTGGTAATTGGGAAAGTAATGCCACATATCGTGCTTTTTTTACCAGCAAAATTGACCAACAAAACAGGTTTGCCGATTTGTTCCGGTGCTCCGCATTGATGTGTTTCACCTAAACAATAAGCATGAGCGATATTTTTATCTGATGTAATCTGCCATGTATACGCAATTTTATTATCATAATGCCCAATGCGATTGACAGATTCTATCTGACGCATCAAAACATCAAGAGTATCCGCAGATATCCCATCTACATAAAGAAAAGCCGTTGAATCAGTCATAATCTCAATAACCAATCTTTCTTATCTATTGAAGTCAGTTTGGTTGACAAAAAACTTCTACCTTTGATTTAACACAAACCGCCTAATTTAACACAATTAAAGAACTTCTGCCATCAAAAGATTTTAAGCCCAATGATAAATAAAACTTCCATTGAAAAACACTGATACAAGGTTTTTCATTTATTCATAATCATTAAGCATTTCTACCATTTTTTAGGCTCTAATCCCCCTACTCTTCTTTGTGCTTTCCAGTAATCAAAATGATCCAACTGAATGGCGATGACATGCATAGAATATTCTTTGCCATCTGCATGGAAGGTAATTAAAGCAGGAACATTGGCAAAATCAGGAGCAAACCCGTAGTTGACGGTATCTTGCGTTTCTTCTTTTTGTCGATCGATTTTTTGGGTAATCATTCGCAATTTACCTTCGCCTGTATCGTACAAAATTTCTTCCATCAGAATCTCATTAGGTGCTGGGGTTTTTTGTAAATAGACTTTTTTTCCATTGGTTAAAAGTAAATCGTTATAAACATACCCACCGTTAATCGACATCTGCCACGCCCACGAGAAAAAATCATAAGCAGGATGTTCCAATGCCTGCGTTTTATCTTGTGTTTCACCTTTGCCAAAACGCAATTCTTTGTTTTCATAATCAAATTCCGCAGAGGCATACAACTTGCCTTTGCGATGATGTGTGTAACGATGGGGAATTAACTGATTGCCCACAATTTCGCCTTCTGAACGAAACTTCATCTTATTAAACGGAATGTTAAAAGATGCTTCAATTACATAGTTTTTTTCATCACGATGAAAATTCATGTTGCCTGTAATGCTATACGGACCTTCATATTTCAACGCTGCATCTTTGGGAAAAGCTGGACTTTGCTTGGATTTTGGAGCAATAATGTCATACGCATTTTGAGCTACGACTTTGCTTTTCGGCGTATTTTCTACTGGATTTTCTTCTGCCAAATTTTTTGCCAATGGATTTTGGGTCGGTTGATTGAGCTCTATTTTTTCAGGTTGCCTGTTATTTTTATCAGCCATATTTTCTTGCTTTTCAGGCTGCCTATCGTTGTCCTGAACATCACTGGCTTGCTTTTCAGGTTGCCTATTATCTGTATCTGCAATATTTTCTTGCTTTTCAGGTTGCTTTTCTTCTGTTGATTGTTCTGCCATTGCAGGAGGCAACACAATGTTTTCAGGCTGCCTGAAAGATGGGGCAGGAGTTGGTGCGAGTTCTGGCGTAGGCTGCTCTTCCGCAACTGGTTCTGGCGTATTTTCTGCTGTTTCTTGTGTTTCTGGGGCTTTATCCAAATCAAAGGTTTGCATGGTTACATTGAGTTCATTCACCGTTTTCTTTTGTGGGGCAGGCTGAAAACTGCCAAACCACAAAACGCCTGCATGAATCAATACAGAAATCAACAAAGCTAAAACAAAAGAATGTTTCATAGGATCATCAATTTAATAGTTTCTATGCACAATAAAATCCGCCAAGTCGAATAGATGTTGAGGCGGATAATCCAATACTTTCAAAGCGGCAACTGCTTGTTGATGCAAATGTTGGGCATATTGTGATGCTTCTTGTAAACCCAACAAGGAAACAAATGTGGGTTTTTGATTTTTTTCGTCTTTTTGTGCTGTTTTGCCCAAAGTTGCAGTGTCTGATTGAACATCTAAAACATCGTCCATCACTTGAAATGCTAAACCTAAATGGCGTGCATAATTTTGTAATATTTGAATAACTTCTTCTTTGGGATCGTAACAACATAAATAACCTAATACTACCGCCGCTTCAATCAACGCACCTGTTTTATACGAGTGCATGATTTCTAAATCTTTTTGCGATAAATTTTGCCCCACCACAGATACATCTATGGATTCACCCAAAACCATTCCTTGTGCCCCCGAAGCACGAGCCAAAATATGTATGGAACGCAACTGTTGTGTGGCAGGCAGCAAATTGCCTTGCGAAAGTACTTCAAACGCCAATGTTTGCAATGCGTCCCCTGCCAATACTGCTTGCGTTTCTCCAAATGCTACATGGCAAGTAGGCTTGCCACGCCGCAAAGCATCATTATCCATACAAGGCAAATCGTCATGCACCAATGAATACGCATGAAGAAATTCCAACGCCGCCACCGCTTGTTCCGTTGCTTTTTCATCGGCAGAGGAGATTTCTGATGCTGCAAAAGCCAACATCGCACGAATTCTCTTACCACCCCCCAAAGATGAATAACGCATTGCTTCTTGCAAAACTTGGTCTTCTTGGGGCAGAAAACGAGTCAAAATCAATTCTGTTTGTGCTTGAACACGCTTGCTCCATACAGAAAATTTAGCATCACTCATTTATTCGTCCTGCTCTTGCAAAGTAAAATCTTTTAGTTCACCTTGATCCAAAATTTGCAGGCGTTGCTCTGCTTGGGTGAGTTTTTCACGACAAAAAGCAATCAACTTTCTTCCTTCTTCATAATTGGATAACGCTTCTTCTAACGGCGTTTCAGCCTGCTGCATGGCTTGCGTAAGAACTTCCAAACGCTGCATTGCATCTTCAAAATTTTTTGGTGTTGTATATTTTTTCATAATCAAGCATACAAATAGATAAATTATACTACGATATTAGCAATCTCTATCCCTGAAACCTCTGCAAAACTGATCGATGTGAGTACGGCTCAAAGTTTCCGTAACACAAAACGAAGACATAACAAAAGATTATTTTTTAGTTTCGCAAAAACTGTGGTTTGATGACTTCATCATCTGTTGATTTATTTTGTCAATCAACAACTTTCTAAAATCAACCTTGTTTTGAGCAACGCACAACGAAAAAATGAGCCACAGATACCAGTTTTGTAGGAATTGCTCCAAAGCAAAACCGCCTGCTGGCGGTTTTATGCTTATGCAGAAACCTTTTCACCCAGTAAATACGCAATGGTTTCTTTAACAGATCGGATTTGATCTCCAAACGGTAATGGGTCTTTACCACGGAAAAATAATCCTTTGGTTACTTCGCCGCGATAAGCAGCGGCTAATTTTAAATCAATACAAAACTGCCCAACCTTGTTCAAACCATCACGCAAACCGCATACCGACAAACAATTTAATCCTTGCGTGCAGCGTTTGGGGTCTGCTTTGGCGTTTTCTTGAAGTTTTTGCTCTCGATTTAAATAGCCTTTTAAGAAGTTATTCATCACTCCGCGTGCGGGCAAACCTGCAACAGACATAAATTCAACAATTTGCTCTGTTGTTGCCCCCAATAAAGTGCGTTTAAAATTTTCATGTGCATCACCTTCACGAGTAACCGCAAAAGCTGTACCAACTTGTATTGCGGATGCACCCCATTCACAAATGGCCGTTTTGATTTTTTGTGCATTCGCCATACCACCTGCCAAAATCATGGGAATTTTTTCGGATTCTAAACCCAGAGATTTAATAATTTCTCTTGCTTCTGTTAACACACGACTGAATTCAAATTTTTCATCATGCACCGCAGACGCCAAACTTGGAGCACCTAAATGTCCTGCTGCATGATTCGGATGCTCAATAATAATGGCATCGGGCAAACGATTTTTTTTCAGCCACCGTTTTAACACAATACCAATCCCACGAGATTCAGAAAGAATCGGTAACAATGCCACATTTGGAAAATCTTCTGTCATATCTGGTAAATCCAGTGGCAACCCTGCCCCCATCACAATCGCATGAGCCCCTGATTCACATGCTTGTCGCACATGAGCTTTATGATCTTTCACTGCTTTCATAACATTGACCGCAATCATGCCTTGCCCATCACTATTGGCTAATGCAGATTTAATCTCGCGATCCAAAGCAATACAATTAAGACGATTGTATTGTTCTTCGGTAGGATTCTTTTGAGATTCTTCCAACAAATCAGGGTGCAAATGTCGCAAATCTACGCTGGCAATGGTTCCCATACAATTTTCATGGGCCACCGCACCCGATAATCGAGAAGCTGAAATACCAACACCCATGCCACCCTGAACAATAGGAAGCAAGGCTTTATTTTTGATGGTTAATAAAGGAAATGAGCAATTCATAATTAATAAAACAGTCTAAACAAACAAAGCGGATTGTAAAGGTAAATAAATCACAAGTACACCTTGCCAATCTTTTTTAATCTTTCCAATCAATAAGGCTTTTTACGATAACTAATAAACGCTGTCGAACGCAGTTGTTTCATCCACGCTTGATAAACTTGTGGCGTTTTTTGCTGCATAATCGCATTGCGTGCAAATGCCATTTGCTGTTCTTGCGACATTTCTACGGTGCGTTTTTCCGAAACACGCAGCAAATGCCACCCCGCTGCACTCTTAACAGGCTGACTGATGGCTAATGGTTTTAAATGAGCAAGTGTTTCATCCCATTCTGGATGACTGCCTTGTGCAATCCAACCTAAATCACCACCTTTTTCCAAAGTTTGTACATCTTGCGAGTATTTGCCTGCCAAAGTTTCAAAGAGAGCTCCTCTTTGCAAATCGCGGCGTAAATTCAACAACTCATTTCGTGCCTGTTTGTCGGTACGCTTATTGGTATTAAGCATGATATGTTGCACATGATATTCCTGAATGGTGGGTAATTGTCCATTAAACTGGCTGAGAAAATGCTGAATTTCATCAGGCGTTACTTTGGCATTCTCTTGCATATAACTGCTGGTGATTTTATTCATGATGATATTTTCAGAAATGGTTTTGCGTAACATTTCATCAGACACCCCTTCTTTTTTTAGCGTTGCCAAAAAAGTTTCACGATTCATATTTTTGCTGATTGCCAACTGCTCGATGGTTGCTTCAATCTCTTCGGAAGAAGCAACAATGTTGTTGCGTTGTGCAATTTGTAAAACCAATTTTTTATCAATCAACTGTTCTGTTGCTGTTTGGCGTAATACTGCTTCATCTGGCAGATTGGCTTTATCTTTTAAACTGGCTTTTAATGAATTAGTGGCATCCTGAATATCTCTTTCAGTAATAATGTCTTGATTGACTGTCAAGGCAATGCGATCCACCCATTGCACTTGTGCATGAGTTGTATTCATCAATAAAGATAATAAAGATACTATAAGGATTTTTTTCATCGTCATGTCCTTAAAAACTGATTGTTATTGCTTGGAAAATGTTTGATAACCTGGTATGGCTCGACGCAATTCATCTTGCCCTGCTTTTCCTAATTCACCCAAACCGCGTAGTTGTAAGCGGAAGAAAAAAGCGTTTTTGGTTTTGTCAAAATCTGTAATGTAGCGTTGGAAAAACAATGTCGAAGACCAACAACCACATTGTGCGTCATAATGAACGCCCAACAAAGAATCTAAATTCTTTTTTTCGGTCAATGAATAATTGTTGCGTGCCACCACTGCCCATCCTTTATAAATGGGATATTGAAGTGCCACATCAATATATTTCAACTCGTCCTGACGATCAACATACCAATCGCTTTCTCTATCATAACCAAAACGCAAAGCAACAATTTTATTATCCTGTGGTTGCCAGCGTAAACCAGCTGAATAACTGTCGGTACGATTTTGGTTGTTGTTGTAGTGCCAATTTCCGTCGATATAAAAAGACGGCATAAGCTGTCCATTGAAAAAAGCCAAAAAATCAGAACGATTTTTCATACGCTCTTGCTTTTGACCGCTTAATGTTAAATCGTCTTTTTTGAAATAAAAGCGTTGCCCCATACCTGCTCTAAACCGCTCATTTCCATTATTCTGACTATAAAATGCTGTCGAAACTGCGGTCGTAATCTGATGGGCAGGATTGATGCGGTCATGTCCCGAAAAACGATTTTCACGGAATAACTGATCGTAAGTAAAATGATTTTCTGATGTATCAAAATTGGGCAAATGACTTTGGTCTTTGCTGGGAATATAGGTATAAAAAATGCGTGGCTCCACTGTTTGCAACATGGGCGTTTTCAAAATATTGGTTTCTCGCTCAAAAGTTACCCCTGAATCAACGCTGATAATGGGCAAAACGCGGGTCAATTTATCTTTTGGTTTATCTTCCCAAGCATTCAGTTGATATGCAGTTGCGTGCAAGGCTAATTTAGGACGAATATAGCCCCAATCATTGGCCAAATTCCATGTAATTGATGGATAAAGGATTTCACGCCAACCTTCTTGTTTTTGAGAATGTTCAAAACGCGTGATTTCGCCCCACACCGCTAATTGTGCATTGCGTGTATTTTTTGCCCAACGCGAAGATATGCGTGGCATCATTTTGTAGGGTGTATCCAAAGTATTTTGTTTATTCTGCAAAGTTTGATACTGGCGAACTTCCAGAGTATTCTCCCAAGTACCTCCTAACAGTTGATCTTGATGCGTTAAAGAAACATATTGTGGCAAATGAATATTTTCTGCCGTATCTAAACGGTTGCCCAAATCTCGATAAAAATCATTATCAGATGCACGATGATATTCAGCAGAAAGTGAAATTTTATCGCTTAATTTTTGTTGATGTTGCCAGTGGAAAACAGAACGATTACGCTCTTCTTTTCTGACTTGGTCATTAGGTAAAAACTGGGCATTCAGGCTGCCTGAAAAATTTTCGTACAAATAACGACCTTCTCCGATTACACTCAAACCTCGCCTACTGTAATAATAAGGAGTAATCGTGGCATCATAGTTTGGGGCAAGATTCATGTAATACGGCATCGCCAATTCAAAGCCATTTGAACCACCGCCGATGGTTGGCGTTAAAAAACCGCTTTTTCGCCCACCTTTCAAAGGAAAATCCAGCCATGGTGAATACAATAAAGGAACTCCTTGAAAAACCAGCGTAGCATTTTTTGCCACACCAATATTTTCTGCTTGATTAGCATCCACTTGTTTGGCTTTAATGTACCAACTGTCGTCATTTTCTTCACAGGTATTCACAATCGCCTGATTCATGCGATGATATGAAGAACCGAACATTTCTACTGTTTTTGCTTCACCTTGTAAACGCTTTCCATTGGCATCTGTATTCACAAAACGCACATCATGTGCCCTCCCTGTTTTATTGACGATGTTGTAATCTATATCACGCCCTTGCATATTGGCAAAAGCATTGCTTAATGTAAAATCACCACGAGAAACAAAGCGATTGTTTTGTTGAGTGTAATGCAATTCAGCCGCATTGATGATTTGGTCATTGCGTTCAACAATCACATCCCCTGTGGCATGAGCTTCTATTGTAGAAATGCCTTGAATATCGTCAGCTGTGAGGCGTATGGCTTCATTGTCAGGTGGAGGCATCCCAGTATCTTGGGCACGAGAAACGGACGCAAAACGACCATTTTTATTGGGTTGAGCACATTGATTTTCAGCCGCATACAGGCAACCTGAAAAAATAGAAAAAATCGACAAAGCAAGAATCGTATGGTTTAAAGGCGGACGATACATAAAATTTTGTTCAATTATTTTTATCAAACCGTGCATTGTACATAAAAACATCTATTTCAGGCAGCCTGAATACGATGTTTCAGAAAGTACTAAAACGGATAGATGTGATGAACTTCACAGTTTTGGCAATCTGAAAACGGATAAATTGCCACTCATGGAAACTGTTAAAACTTAATGAATATTTTCAGGCTGCCCTGATAGGCAGGCAGCCTGAAACCTAATAACAGGCAGCCTGAAACCTAATAACAGGTAGCCTGAAACCTATAACAGGCAACCTGAAACCTATAACAGGCAACCTGAAACCTAATAACAGGCAACCTGAAACCTATAACAGGCAACCTGAAACCTATAACAGGCACCCTGAAACCTATAACAGGCAACCTGAAACCTACAACAGGCAACCTGAAACCTATAACAGACAACAACCTATAACAGGCAACCTGAAACCTATACAGGCAGCCTGAAACCTATAACAGGCAGCCTGAAACCTATAACAGGCAGCCTGAAACCTATAACAGGCAACCTGAAACCTATAACAGGCAGCCTGAAAACATTTTGGGCGTAATATAAAAATCATTGGGAAATAAAGCATCATTAAAGGTTTTTAGCATCTTTTTTTGCACTAAAAAAGGTGATGTTTTGCAACATCACCTTTTTGTTTTATGTAAACAATCAGTATTAACTGTCTAATTCTTCTTTCTGACGATATTGATGGTGAATCAAACCTGTCCCCGCTGGAATTAAACGCCCAACAATCACATTTTCTTTCAAACCACGCAACTCGTCTCTCTTACCCATAATGGCAGCTTCCGTTAAAACTCTGGTCGTTTCTTGGAAAGAAGCAGCGGAAATAAATGAGTCTGTCGATAAAGATGCTTTGGTAATCCCCAATAAAACATCTTCATAATGAACTGGCTGTTTACCTTCTGCTCTCAACTGCTCATTAGCTTCCATCACATCGGCTCGTTCTACTTGCTCGCCTGCAATGAAACTTGAATCACCAGGTTCAATCACATTCACTCGGCGTAACATTTGACGAATAATCACTTCAATGTGTTTGTCCGAAATTTTCACGCCTTGCAAACGATACACTTCTTGCACTTCTTGAACAATATAGCGTGCCAATGCTTCAATGCCTTTAAGACGGAGAATATCGTGCGGATCTTCCGAACCATCTACAATCATCTCGCCTTTATTCACCACTTGACCATCGTGAACAAGAATTTGTTTTTCTTTGGAAATCAGCTTTTCAACCGCTAAACCATCGGCATCTGTGATGATTAAGCGCTGTTTACCTTTTGTTTCTTTACCAAAAGAAATAGTCCCTGTGATTTCCGCTAATTGTGCAGCATCTTTGGGAATGCGTGCTTCAAAGAGTTCTGCCACACGAGGCAAACCACCTGTAATATCACGCGTTTTGGTGGTAGCTTGTGGAATACGTGCCAACACATCACCACAACCTACATCTTGCCCTTCACGCACGGTAATCACCGCACCAATCGGGAATGTGATAGAAATAGGCGTTTCCAAACCTGTGTGCGTCATTTCGTTGCCTGCTTCGTCCAATAATTTGACAGTAGGACGCAACACTTTGGCTTGACTGCCACTACCGCGGCGTTTACCACCATCGATCACCACTAATGTAGACAAACCTGTAACATCATCGGTTTGTTTCGCAACGGTAACCCCTTCTTCCATATTTTCAAAATGAATCTTACCTGCATGTTCAGTAATGATTGGGTGGGTATGTGGATCCCATGTTGCCAAAGTTTGACCAACTTTAACTTTATCGCCATCTTTTACAAGCAATGCCGCCCCGTAGGGGATTTTATGACGCTCACGCTCACGACCTGTTTCATCATGAATAACAATCTCACTGGAACGACCAATTACCACCAAACCGCCTTTGTCATTGACTAAATAACGCATTTGGCTGGAAAAACGCACCACACCTTCGCTCTTCACTTCTACTTGGCTGGCAGCCGCAGAACGAGACGCCGCACCACCGATGTGGAATGTACGCATGGTCAACTGGGTTCCAGGTTCCCCAATGGATTGAGCTGCAATCACACCGACAGATTCGCCTTTATTCACTAATTTACCGCGTGCCAAATCACGACCGTAACATTTAGCACACAAGCCATGTCGAGTTTGACAAGTAATCGGCGTGCGAACTTTGACCTCATCAATCCCTGCTTTATCAATTTGCTCAACATCTTTTTCGGTAAGCAATGTGCCCGCTGGAACAATGGTTTCCCCTGTTTTACGATCCACAACATCAACTGCGGTTACACGACCTAAAATACGATCACGCAAGGCTTCAATGACATCAGAACCTTGAACCACCGCTTTCATGATAAAGCCATCAGAAGTGCCGCAATCATCTTCGGTAACCACCAAGTCTTGGGTAACATCTACCAATCGGCGTGTTAAATAACCAGAGTTAGCCGTTTTTAAGGCGGTATCTGCCAAACCTTTACGTGCACCGTGAGTTGCAATAAAGTATTGCAACACATTCAAGCCTTCGCGGAAGTTAGAGGTAATTGGTGTTTCAATAATTGAACCATCTGGTTTTGCCATCAAACCACGCATCCCTGATAACTGTTT
The DNA here is from genome assembly GCA_017645365.1 of Neisseriaceae bacterium. GTDB lineage: Bacteria > Pseudomonadota > Gammaproteobacteria > Burkholderiales > Neisseriaceae > RGIG9985. The sequence continues at coordinate 13,521 of JAGCOT010000103.1, read as the reverse complement.
AATCTGTGCTGCTGAACCACGAGCACCAGAATCCGCCATCATGTAAATGGAATTAAATGATTCTTGATCAACAGTTTTACCATCACGGTCTTTGGTTTTTTGTACTGACAAATTATCCATCATGGCTTTGGCAATTTTATCGCCCGCACGCCCCCAAATATCGACCACTTTGTTGTAGCGTTCTCCATTGGTTACTAAACCATGACGATATTGTTCTTCAATTTCTTTTACTTCTTTTTGTGCTTCTGCCAACAAAACTGCTTTGTTTTTAGGAATTTCCATATCATCAACGCAAATAGAAATACCTGCACGAGTAGAATACTCATAACCCGTATACATCAAATGGTCAGCAAAAATCACGGTATCACGCAAACCACATAAGCGGAAAGAAGCGTTAATCAGTTTGGAAATTTCTTTTTTCTTCAAGGCTTTATTCACATATTCAAATGGTAAGCCTTTGGGCAAAATTTCAGATAACAACGCACGACCTACTGTGGTTTCATAACGATTTTTAACCTCTTTCAATTCGCCATAAACATCTGCCTCCCATTCGGTAATACGAACGGTAATTCGAGCAGAGAGTTCTACTTCTCGCAGTTGATATGCACGATGTACTTCTTTAACATCAGTGAAAATCATACCCTCGCCTTTGGCATTGATTTTATCGCGAGTCATGTAATACAACCCTAAAACAATGTCTTGCGATGGAACAATAATTGGCTCGCCATTGGCTGGTGCTAAAACATTGTTGGAAGCCAACATTAAGGTTCTTGCCTCCATTTGTGCTTCCAAACTCAACGGCACATGAACCGCCATTTGGTCGCCATCAAAGTCGGCATTAAACGCTGCACACACCAACGGGTGTAATTGAATGGCTTTGCCTTCAATCAACAAAGGTTCAAATGCTTGAATACCCAAACGGTGCAAAGTTGGAGCACGGTTTAACATAATAGGGTGTTCACGGATAACATCTTCCAGCATATCCCAAACCACTGCTTCTTCTTGCTCTACCATTTTTTTGGCAGCTTTGGTGGTGCTGGCATGCCCCAATGATTGCAATTTTTGGTAAATGAATGGTTTGAATAATTCTAATGCCATTTTTTTCGGCAAGCCGCATTGATGCAGACGCAAGTAAGGACCAACGGTAATCACTGAACGACCTGAATAATCCACGCGTTTACCCAGCAGATTTTGACGGAAACGACCGCTCTTACCTTTAATCATATCTGCGAGCGATTTGAGTTGCCGTTTATTCGCACCCACCATAGCTTTACCACGACGACCATTGTCCAAAAGACTATCTACTGCTTCTTGCAACATTCGTTTTTCATTACGCACAATGATGTCAGGTGCATGAAGTTCCAATAAGCGTTTTAAACGATTGTTGCGGTTAATGACTCGGCGATATAAATCATTTAAGTCAGATGTGGCAAAACGACCACCATCCAATGGAACCAATGGACGCAAATCAGGTGGCAATACTGGAAGAACATCCATAATCATCCATTCCAGTTTCATTCCTGAACGCCAAAATGCTTCCAAAACTTTACGGCGTTTGGATAATTTTTTAATTTTAGCGTCAGAATGAGTAGATTCCATTTCTTGACGCAAAATATTGATTTCTTGCTCTAAATCCAAGCCTTTTAACAAATCACGAATGGCTTCTGCCCCCATTTTGGCTGTGAATTCTTCACCATATTCATCCAATTTTTTCTCATAATCATCTTGAGACAATAACTCACGAGATTTGAGAGGGGTTAAACCAGGTTCGGTAACCACATAGGCTTCAAAATACAAAATGCGTTCAATATCACGCAAGGTCATGTCCAACACCATACCCAAACGAGATGGCAATGATTTCAAAAACCAAATGTGTGCTACTGGGGCAGCTAATTCAATATGTCCCATACGCTCGCGACGAACTTTGGACAAGGTAACTTCCACACCACATTTTTCACAAATCATACCGCTGCATTTCAAACGCTTGTATTTGCCACACAAACATTCATAATCTTTGGTTGGTCCAAAAATTTTGGCACAGAACAAACCATCGCGTTCAGGCTTAAAAGTACGATAATTGATGGTTTCTGCTTTTTTTACTTCCCCATATGACCAAGAACGAATTTTTTCTGGTGAAGCAATGCCAATTTTGATGGCATCAAATTCTTCACTCATAGATGTTTGTAAAGGATTTAAGAAATTCATAACAAGACCCCACAATGGAATATTTTGAATTTTGATTTTCAGGCTGCCTGAAAATATATGTCATTTCAAAAGTTTGGTTATTTTTTAGAATGTTGTGATGAATTTTTTCAGGCTGCCTGAAAATATCTTCCTCATCATTCTTTATCCATACAGGCAACCTGAAAAATATTTTCAGGCTGCCTTTATTCAAGCGTATTATTTACGCTCCATATCAATATCTAAACCCAATGAACGGATTTCTTTAACCAGCACATTAAATGATTCAGGCATATTAGGTTCAATACGGAAATCGCCCTTACTGATGTTTTCGTACACTTTGGTTCGACCTGGAACATCATCAGATTTCACCGTTAGCATTTCTTGCAAGGTGTAAGACGCACCGTATGCTTCCAATGCCCAAACCTCCATCTCACCAAAACGCTGACCACCAAATTGTGCTTTACCACCCAGTGGTTGTTGTGTTACCAAACTGTATGGACCAGTAGACCGTGCATGCATTTTTTCATCTACCAAATGATGCAAACGCAAATAGTGCATCACACCAACGGTTACTTTACGATCAAACGCTTCACCAGAACGACCATCATATAAGGTCATCTGCGTTTTGGTTTCGTTAAAGCCTAATTGTTGTGTATGTGGGTCATTGTCAGGATATGCTAAATCCAACATGTGATGAATTTCTTCTTCCTGTGCCCCATCAAACACTGGCGACGCAAAAGTAGCACCATTCGACAAGTTTTGTGCCATACGCATGATTTCTTCATCAGTCAATGATTTCAAGTCCTCATGGCGACCGTCTTTGTTGTACAGTTTTTCCAAGAAAGCACGCATTTCGGAAACTTTAACTTGCTCTTTCAGCATGCGATTGATGCGTTCACCGATGCCTTTGGCTGCCCACCCTAAATGCACTTCCAAAATCTGTCCGATGTTCATACGCGACGGCACCCCCAATGGATTAAGGACAATATCCACAGGACGACCATCCGCCATGTATGGCATATCTTCCACAGGGGCAATTTTAGAAACCACACCTTTGTTCCCATGACGACCCGCCATTTTATCGCCCGCTTGCAAATGTCGTTTAATGGCAATAAATACTTTGACCATTTTTTGTACGCCAGATTGCAAATCATCCCCTTGGGTAAGTTTCTTTTTCTTGATTTCGTACATTTCATCGCCTTCGGCACGCTTTTGCTCCAAGCTTTCTTTAATCAACTCTAATTGGCGTGCCAAGTCTTCATTCGCCATACGAATGTCAAACCATTCGTGTTTGGATGGAATTTCGTACAAATAGTCTTTGGTGATGAGTGTGCCTTTTTTCAGTTTCAATGGGCCACCATTGGCTTTTTGTCCAAGAATCATGCGTTCGATTCGATCAAAAGCATCATTGGTAAAAATACGCAGTTGGTCTGTCAAGTCCTGACGATAACGACGCAATTCTCCATCAATAATAGCTTGGGCACGCTTGTCGCGTTGAATACCTTCACGAGTAAACACTTGAACATCAATCACCGTACCGCTCATGCCAGTAGGCATACGCAAAGAGGTGTCTTTAACATCGTTCGCTTTTTCACCAAAAATGGCTTTCAATAATTTTTCTTCTGGGTTCAGTTGAGTTTCGCCTTTGGGGGTTACTTTACCTACCAAAATATCCCCTGCTTCCACTTCTGCACCAATGTAAACAATACCCGATTCATCTAAACGATTTTTCATGCGTTCAGAAATATTAGGAATATCCTGCGTAATTTCTTCTGGACCTAATTTAGTATCGCGAGCCATGACATTCAATTCTTCAATGTGAATGGAAGTGTAACGATCCGCCGCAACTACGCGTTCAGAAATCAAAATGGAATCTTCGTAGTTATAACCATTCCAAGGCATGAAAGCGATGGTCATATTTTGTCCCAACGCCAATTCACCTAAATCAGTAGAAGAACCATCTGCTACTACATCTCCTTTGGCAATGTGTTCACCAACAGAAACGACTGGGCGTTGATTGATATTGGTGCTTTGGTTAGAACGCGTAAATTTAGTGAGATTGTAAATATCCACACCTACTTCACCGGCCACATTCTCATCATCATTCACTCGCACCACGACACGATTGGCATCTACATAATCTACCACGCCACCACGCCGTGCCACTACGGCAGTTGCTGAATCAATCGCCACTTCGCGTTCAATGCCCGTTCCCACCAATGGTTTTTCAGGACGCAAACAAGGAACGGCTTGCCGTTGCATATTCGCACCCATCAAAGCACGGTTCGCGTCATCATGTTCCAAAAACGGAATGAGCGATGCCGCAACAGACACTACTTGTCCTGTTGCCACATCCATGTACTGAATACGGTCAGGATGTGCCAAAATGGTTTCGCCTTTTTCACGACAAGTTACCAATTCATCTTTCAGGCAGCCTGAATCATCTAATTCAGCATTAGCCTGTGCAATAACATAACGACCTTCCTCAATCGCTGATAAGTAATCAATTTGATCCGTTACTTTGCCATTAACCACACGGCGATAAGGAGTTTCCAAGAAACCATATTCGTTGGTGCGTGCATACACAGACAATGAGTTAATCAAACCAATGTTTGGACCCTCTGGTGTTTCAATAGGACACAAACGACCATAATGAGTAGGATGCACATCTCGCACTTCAAAACCAGCTCGTTCACGAGTCAAACCACCAGGACCTAATGCTGAAACACGCCGTTTATGCGTGATTTCAGACAATGGATTGGTTTGATCCATAAATTGAGATAATTGGCTAGAACCGAAAAATTCTTTAATCGCAGACGATACAGGTTTCGCATTGATTAAATCGTGCGGCATTAAATTTTCTGATTCAGCTTGATTTAAACGCTCTTTCACTGCACGCTCAACACGAGCCAAACCACTGCGGAATTGATTTTCGGTTAATTCACCCACGGAACGAACACGGCGATTACCCAAGTGGTCAATATCGTCCACATCGCCATGACCGTTGCGTAATTCCACCAAAGTAGCAATGGTTACGACAATATCTTCGTTGGATAATGTCATATTCTTCGGAGGAAATTCCTCTTTATTTTTTGAATTGCTTGCAAATTGATTCAATAAATTGAGATACCACTTGCCTGATTTATCTTCTTTGTGCTCATATGTACGACTGTTAAATTTCATGCGTCCAACACGAGATAAATCGTATGAATCAGTACTGAAAAATAAACGATTAAACAATGCTTCCACTGCTTCTGGGGTTGGTGGCTCACCAGGACGCGTCATGCGATAAATCAAATTGCGAGCGTTATTTTTTTGAGTAAGTACCACGCTGCCATCTTTATCTTTAATCTCATTGCATTCATCAACACGCAAAGTATTAGAGATATAGGCACCCTGATCCAAATCATTGGTATACAAGGTCTTGATTTTCTTAACGCCGTGCAACTCAAATTGTGCCAACAAATCTTCGGTAATTTCTGTATTGGCTTCGCACAAGGTGGTTGTTTCACCTGTATCTTTATCCACTACATCAATTTTTCGAGACAACACTTTACCTAAAAGCGTATCCGCTTCCACTTCGATATGGGTAATTTCGGCAGCCTCTATATCACGCACATTTTTAGCAGTAATGCGTTTACCTTTGGGCACCAAAACATTGCCTTGTTTATCTTTAATGTCGGAAGGTGCAATCTCACCTCTCAAACGATCTTTTTCCAGTTTGATTTTAATGTTGGTTTTATTGAGGGTAATTTCCTCCGTATCGTAGAACATATCTAAAATTTGTTCTGTTTCATAACCCAACGCTTTTAACAAAATGCTCACAGGCATTTTGCGGCGGCGGTCGATACGGAAATACAATAAGTCTTTGGGATCAAATTCAAAATCCAACCAAGAACCACGATAAGGAATCACACGAGCCGAAAATAACAATTTACCAGAAGAATGGGTTTTGCCACGGTCATGCTCAAAGAAAACACCAGGAGAACGGTGTAATTGAGATACTACAACACGCTCTGTTCCGTTAATAATGAATGAACCAGATGGGGTCATCAATGGAATTTCGCCCATGTAAACATCATTTTCACGAACTTCTTTGGTTACAGGTTTACTGGATTCTTTATCTAAAATCACCAAACGAATTCGTGCTCGCAAAGAAGCAGCATAAGTAATACCACGCAACTGACATTCTGGAATATCAAAATCTGGCTCTCCTAATGAATAGGAAACAAATTCAAGCCGTGCGAAGGTATTGTTGCTGATAATTGGAAAAACCGCATTAAAGGCAGCCTGAAGACCTATGTCTTTCCTTTGTTCCGCCGGAACATTAGCTTGCAGAAAACCCTCGTAAGAATCTAACTGCATCGCCAATAAATAAGGAACTTCCAATACATTGGTTCGTTTGGCAAAACTTTTACGGATTCGTTTTTTTTCGGTAACAGAATAGCTCATGAAATTCGCTCCACTTGGGTTAGTGTATTGATGCTTTAACAAACTATCACAATCATCATAATTCGTTAAAGGTTCAAAACATTAACTTTTCAGGCTGCCTGAAAATTAAGGATACTTAAAATTCTGACTTTAAGCCCAAAATGCATGATTTTGCATAAATAAAATCAAGTCAAAATAAAAACACAACAAGGCTGGTAGTTAAAACACCACCAGCCTGCGGATTATGCAGCTTGATTATTTCAACTCAGCCTTAGCACCAGCTTCGGTAAGTTGTTTAACAATATCTTCTGCTTCAGCTTTCGCAACACCTTCTTTAATGGTTTTAGGTGCACCGTCAACCAAATCTTTGGCTTCTTTCAAGCCCAAGCCAGTTACAGCACGAACCACTTTAATCACGCCAACTTTTTGGTCGCCTGCGGAAGTTAATACCACATCAAACTCGGTTTTCTCTTCTGCCGCACCGCCGGCTGCACCACCTGCTGCACCACCTGCTGCTACTGCCAAAGCGGCAGCAGATACACCGAATTTTTCTTCAAATGCTTTAACCAAATCGTTTAATTCCAAAACGGTTAAATTACCAACGGCTTCCAAAATATCTTCTTTTGTGATTGCCATGTTCAAAACTCCTAATTAAAAATGAATTCAATAAAAATTTACGCAGCTTCAGCTTCTTTTTTTTCAGCCAAAGCAGCCAGACAACGGGCAAAACCAGAAACTGGTGCTTGCATAATACCCAACAATTTTGCCAACAATTCATCACGACTTGGAATAGACGCCAAACTCGCCACTTGTGCTGCGTCCATTAACTCACCATTATATGAACCTGCTTTAATGACAACTTTGTCATCTTGTTTAGCAAATTGATGCAGTACCTTTGCAGCAGCAACAGGATCTTCTGATGCAGCATAAACCAGCGGACCTGTCATTTGATCTGCCAAAGCTGCAAAAGAAGTGCCTTCAACCGCACGGCGTGCTAATGTGTTTTTCAACACATGTAAATAAACATTCTCTTTACGAGCATTAGCACGCAGGCGAGTCATGCTGTCTACACTGATACCTTGATATTCAGCAATCACCATGGTTTGTGCATCAGAGATACTCTGATTAATGCTTTCCACAGTTGCCTTTTTGGCTTCAATGTTAAGACTCAAAATCATTCTCCTGCTTTTGATTTAGACGGAAAAACGAATCTTTCGACTTCATTTTCCCAGCACGGCAACCTAATTAGGATTTGAAACTGATTTCAATTCTGATCGGGACACCGTCTGCGTTGGGTTTCATGACTGTCGTCAATCTTTTTAAGTTGCATTGCATCTCAATGCCACCCCTACGGTCTTGGACCATGTTGTCAATTAACAATATTAACTAACAACCCCTTTTCAGGCTGCCTGAAAATATTTGAAATACGCTCAAACAGCCTAAAATCCTTTATTACAATTATTTGCTTACGCTTGCAATATCTACTGTAACACCTAAACCCATAGTGCTGGATACGGTGATTTTTCGTAAAAATTGTCCCTTTGCGGCAGCAGGTTTTGCTTTCACCAAAGCATCTAACAAAGCATCAAAGTTTTCACGCAAAGCATCTACTTCAAAAGAAGCTCGACCAATGGTTGCATGAATAATCCCTGCTTTATCAGTACGATATTGCACTTGCCCAGCTTTGGCATTTTTCACTGCCTCTGCAACATTAGGTGTAACAGTACCAACTTTTGGATTTGGCATTAAACCACGAGGACCTAAAATGGTACCTAATTGCCCAACAATACGCATTGCATCAGGAGATGCAATCACGATATCAAAGTCCAATTGACCCGCTTTTACTTGCTCTGCCAAATCTTCGAAACCAACAACATCTGCACCAGCTGCTTTGGCCGCCTCTGCATTTGCACCTTGTGTAAATACAGCAACGCGAGTAGTTTTACCTGTACCACGAGGCAATACGACAGAACCACGAACAACTTGGTCAGATTTACGAGGATCAACCCCTAAATTAACAGACACATCGATGGATTCATCAAATTTTGCGGTGGCACATTTTTTGGCCAACGACAATGCTTCTTCAATAGGATAAGCTTGATTGCGATCAAAAAGCTCACGAAGGGTTTTCATGCGTTTGGTTAATTTAGCCATCTTACACCCCCTCCGTTTCAATACCCATAGAACGCGCCGAACCCGCAATAATGCGAACAGAAGCATCTAAATCAGCACCTGTTAAATCAGGTTCTTTTGCTTTTGCGATTTCTTCTAATTGAGCACGAGTAACTTTACCAACTTTATCGGTATGCGGACGCGGACTGCCTTTTTGGATACCTGCGGCTTTTTTCAATAAAACCGTTGCAGGTGGCGTTTTCATCACAAAAGTGAAAGATTTATCCGCAAAAGCAGTAATCACCACAGGGACTGGCAAGCCTGGTTCCATGCTTTGTGTTGCTGCATTAAACGCTTTACAAAACTCCATAATGTTCAAGCCACGCTGACCAAGAGCGGGACCGACAGGAGGTGATGGATTTGCTTTCCCCGCAGGGATTTGCAATTTGATATATCCGACTACTTTTTTAGCCATTTTCTTCTCCAAAAACGGGTACAACGCAGGTGAAACTGCTCCCCAAATAATAAGACGGAAGAGTATAACAAAAATAGGCAAAATAGGCAACACTTAAAATGATAAAAATTGAACTGGTAGGCCAGGCTGCGTCTCTGTTCTTTCTTTCTCCTAAATTTCGTCAATTCAGTTGTACATAAGTCTGCACCTAAAAAACAGGCAGCCTGAAAATATCTGTAAATTATTTCGATACAAATGCTACTCTGATGATAGAATCTTCTCTTTAATCAATATTCTTCGGAGACGAAAAATGGGACTGATTGTGGCAGCGTTTGACGCAATTTCGGGTAACTTGGCAGACCAATGGTTAGATGTGATTGAAGCCGCAGATATGAATGAGGGCATTGTGATGACCAAAGGCGTTTCGGTGCGACGCGGCGAAAAACGCAATAATAACCGCAAGGGTTCAAGCGACATTATCAGCAATGGCTCGATTATTCATGTCAATCAGAACCAGTTTATGATGTTAGTCGATGGCGGTAAAATTGTCGATTATTCCGCCGAGCCTGGCTATTATAAGGTGGATAATTCGTCTATGCCGAGTTTGTTTAATGGCGAATTTAAAGATTCCTTAAAAGACGCTTGGAATCGTTTTAAATTTTCAGGCACACCAAGCCAAAAACAAGAGGTGATTTATATTAACTTGCAAGAGATTAAAGGCATTAAGTTTGGCACACCTAACCCCTTGCAATACTTCGATAATTTCTATAACGCCGAACTATTTGTGCGTTCGTTTGGTACTTATTCAATTAAGATTACTGACCCCATTAAGTTTTTTCAGGAAGCCTGTCCAAGAAATACACCGCAGGTTCATATTAACGATATTAACGAACAATATCTGTCGGAATTCTTAGAAGCCCTGCAAGCTACGATTAACCAAATGTCGATTGACGGCACGCGGATTTCGCACCTGCCGTCCAAAGGGCGTGAGTTGTCGCAATTTATGGCACAAACTTTGGACGATTCATGGAAAGAAATTCGCGGTATGGAAGTGCTGTCGGTTGGTATTGCCAGCATTTCTTACGATGATGAATCCAAAGAAATCATCAATATGCGTAATAAAGGTGCGGTTTTAACCGACCCTGTTATTCGCGAAGGCTATGTTCAAGGCTCAATCGCACGCGGTATGGAAGCCGCAGGTAGCAACGAAGCAGGAGCAGGCACTTCGTTTATGGGCATGGGCATCGGCATGGCGGCAGGCGGCGGCTTTATGGGGCAATCGTCCAACACCAATTTACAACAAATGCAAATGCAGCAACAGCAACAAGTAGCAACGCAACAAGCGGGCGAATGGCAATGTGCGTGCGGTGCCAAAAACAGCGGCAAATTCTGCGGCTCGTGCGGTTCTGCTAAACCCGAAGCAAACAAATGCACACAATGTGGCACGGCTTTACCGCCGAACGCCAAATTCTGCACCGAATGTGGCACAAAAGTAGCCACAGCAAGCGTGTGCGGCAAATGCGGTGCAAGCGTTGCAGCAGGAGCAAAATTCTGCAATGAATGTGGCGAAAAATTAGGGTAATTTGAGTTTTCAGGCTGCCTGAATATCTTTTTTCAGGCTGCCTGAAACGGTTTTTATTGATAAGCCATTGAGTGATGAGTGATTTGAAAACAGAATTAGCATACACGCCTACGCTTTTGCAACGATTAAGCCGAATCATACTCGGCACTTTGCTTGTGCCATTATTTGGGGATATTTGTGTTTTGCTTTACGCACTTGGTTGGGACTTGGTTACAGAAGATTTAATAATATTATCGGGATTTTTAGCATTTACCTACCTTATCGCTCTTTTTGTTACAGGCATACCCACGCTTATTTTTCGTGTCATTATAGAATGGAGTACGCAAAATTTAATGATTCGTTTATTATCTTCTCTGGTATTTGCAGTGATTTTAGGTGTTTTTATCAACACCACCGATTTTGGAACACTACTTGATGCAAAACGGCTATGGCTATGGATATTATTTTCAATTATCGCTGTTATCATTACTGAATTGCTTTTGTATCAACATATTCAACGCCGTATCAAAAAGCATCATCAGCACTTTCAGGCTGCCTGAATATCTTTTTCAGGCTGCCTGAAAACAGTCTCATCGAGAACAGAATACGAAACACACGACAAAATCTACAAAATTAAAATCTGCAATATTCCTCGCAACAAATAAAGGAATAAAGATAGATTATCTTTCAGGCTGCCTGAAAAGTCTTTCTTTTAAATGAAGCAATACAACCAGCAACAAACCCGCTGCCATACCAATACCAATTGGAATCACAAAAGAAGAAAGCAAAGAACCCCACCAGTGTGATGTCATGTGCTCCATTTGATGTGCCCAATGAGCAAAACCGTTGTGCCATAAAATACCGCCCCCTACCATCAACATTGCAACGGTGCCTGCTATCGTGAGCAGTTTCATAATATATGGCATAGCGGCAACGCAAATAGAGCCTGTCCATTGTGCGATGGCTGTGGATTTTTTCAGCAGCCACAAACCTATATCGTCAATTTTGACAATAAACGCTACAAAACCATAAACGCCAACCGTCATAAAAAGAGCAATAATCGTCAAAGACAAAGCACGCTCCAACAAACCGCCAGATAACACTCCCAAAGCAATAACAATGATTTCCGTAGAAAGGACAAAATCCGTACGAATTGCCCCCTTGATGCGTTCTTTTTCGTTAAAAGTTGCGACTCTCGCTTCGTGTGGTTGAGCTTGCGATTTCTTGTGCAAAAAATCCAAAACTTTTTCCACTCCTTCAAAAGATAAATAAGCACCACCTATCATCAGCAATGGAGGAATCAACTTTGGAAAAAAGGCAGAAACAAACAACGCCAAAGGTACCAAAATAGCTTTGTTTACCAAAGAACCCAAAGCCACTTTAAAAACAATTGGTAATTCTCGCTCGGCGGCTGAACCTGTAACCTGCTCGGCATTTACCGCTAAATCATCACCAATAATGCCAACCGTTTTTTTGGCGGCGACTTTGGTCATAATCGCCACATCGTCCAAAGTCGTGGCGATGTCGTCTAATAAAGTTAAAAGAGATGCGAATGCCATAATTTTCAGTGTATTTTCAAAACCGAACAATTATAATCCGCTTCTTGACAAAGTGGTAAACATCGTAGATAATCTAATGATTTTTGTTACGAAATGTAACTATTATTCAATTTTTATTATTCAATTTTTTACGGCAAGTGCGGATTTTGAGGAGGTGGTTGTTTCGCCTTTGCCATGCAAAGTTTATTTTAAGTGTAACGCCGATGGCGTTATTGTTTTTGGTTTATTATTTTTTAAGGATATTCAATGCCTGCAATTCGTGTTAAAGAAAACGAACCATTTGAAGTAGCAATGCGTCGTTTCAAGCGTGCTGTTGAAAAAACAGGTCTTTTGACTGAACTTCGTGCTCGTGAAGCATATGAAAAACCAACCACTGAACGCAAACGCAAGAAAGCCGCTGCGGTAAAACGCACTCAAAAACGCTTGCGTAGCCAACAATTACCTCCTAAATTATTTTAATTTTTTAGGTCATCAAGCAACAAAAGCCACAGAAACCGTCTGTGGCTTTTGCACTTGACTAATCCTCAAACCATCTTTTCAGGCTGCCTGAAAAAATTATTGCAAAACTGAATAGATAAAGATTACGGCATATGTTCAGTTTTACAGGCGTTTTTCGAAATCACCATAAGGAAAATCACCATGTCTTTAAAAGAACAAATTCAAAATGATATGAAATCTGCCATGAAGGCTCGTGAAACAGAAAAACTATCCACCATTCGTATGTTAATGGCTGCCATGAAACAAGTGGAAGTTGATGAACGCATCACATTGGATGACGCCAGAATTATCGCCATTGTTACCAAAATGGTGAAACAGCGTCAGGATTCTGTCAAAATTTATCGCGAAGCCAAACGCGATGATATGGCAGATAAAGAATCGCAAGAAATCGCTGTTTTACAAAGTTATTTGCCTGAACAAATGAGTGAAGAATCCATTGTTCAAGCCATTCAGGCTGCCATTGCTCAAACCAATGCACAAGGCATGAAAGACATGGGCAAAGTCATGGGCATCCTGAAAAATCAGTTAGCAGGTCAAGCAGACATGAGTTTGGTCAGCAGTTTGTTAAAATCTGCTTTGCAATAATTTTTGGGGCTGTATTAGATTAGCAGTTATGATAGACTGCAAAAATGAAGATAACGCATTGTAAATTAAAGAAATCTGTACAGAAGAAACTGCTTGAATTTTTTGTATTAGAAGTTACAGCAAGAAGTGCAGCCGAT
>JAGCOT010000102.1 GCA_017645365.1 Neisseriaceae bacterium | reverse complement strand
GCAAAATATCGGCTGCACTTCTTGCTGTAACTTCTAATACAAAAAATTCAAGCAGTTTCTTCTGTACAGATTTCTTTAATTTACAATGTGTTATCTTCATTTTTGCAGTCTATCATAACTGCTAATCTAATACAGCCCCATCAAAATTGTTACAGGTAAAGAAGTTACAGTTGATACGCCTGAACAGATGATTAAAGCGGTTCAAGAAAACTATGGTGCTTTTAGTGCTGTTCGTGGATTTGATTTGACTTTAATGGATATGGCTCAATTATGGAACAATCCTCAATCACAAGCCGATGACATTGCATACCGCTATGCCTTGCAAGATTTGAACAGTTTTGTCATTCATTCTGATGCGATTGACTACTCTCAACACAATACCCATGGCGAATTAGATTTGTGGAATGTGAATAATCCCAATGGTATGACTGTTGAATATATCCAAGACCGTGCCAAAATGCTGTGGTTCAAAATGCAATATGATAAAAAAGGTCTGTCTTATGACGAACGCCTCAATATGGGATTTGGTTTTCCTTTCCCAGTAGATGGCGATCACTATTATGCTGATGAAGAAAGCAATCTGAAATTGGATATTGACGGCGTTAATCCTGATACTTTTGCAAGCCATTATATCCATTTCGGCACTGCTGGTGATGACAAACTTACTGGCGATGCTTTGCAAGATAAATTATACGGCAGTTTAGGAAGTGATCGATTAGACGGTGGTCTTGGCAATGATTATATGGAAGGCGGTAAGGGGTACGATTCATACCAAATCAATGGAAACGATACTGTGTTTGATTCAGACGGTAATGGTTTTATCCACATGGGTGATTACCTTTTAAACAAGTTTGAAACAGTAGATGAGAAAAATTCAATTTGGTATAGCATTGATGACAATGGCAATCGAACTGGCTTTATTGCCTACAAAATCAACGAAAACGATTTGTTTGTTAAGGGCAACGGACACAGCGTAACCATTCAAAACTTTTTTCAGGTTGCCAAAAAAATCGGCAATAGTTTTGACGGATTAAATATTCAACTATTCAGCAAAGAAGAACAACAAAGCACGCTCCATGAAACTTCTGATTATCTATTATGGACAGGCGATATTCGTCCGAATACCCAAATTATTCACAATGATGATGGAAGTATTACCGATACTGGTATTTATGATGTGAATTGGACAGATCATTCGCAACGCAATGAAAAGGGCGAGATTATCAACGGCATACGACAATATGGTTTTGCTGATGTGATTTACGGTCAAGTTAATGTCAATAACAAAATATATGGTTTAAGCGGTAATGATGCATTAAGTGGCAATAATCAAGATGATTTATTATTGGGCGGCGATGGTCAAGATTTAATTACTGGCGGTGGTGGTTCTGACACTATTTATGGTGGTAGTGGTGATGATTATATATACTCCAATTACACATTAAAAGCACCTTTACGCAATACTGATGAAGATACTTGGTCGCCAAGTTATCCATATATTGAAATTACAACATCATCACCCACTTGGGGCGTTTATATTTATGAAAAAATCGGTTTGTCTGAAAACAGTTATGTAGAGGGTGTTGGTTCACAAGTCAATGATAAACAAGAAGAAATGGGAGATTTAATTTATGGTGGTACTGGTAATGATGAAATCATTGCCAGTAATAATAATGATGTCATTTACGGTGATAAAATGGATAATGAAACTGCCGAAACCAGCAACGATGGTAATGACAATATCTATGGCATGGCAGGTGATGATCTTATCTATGGCGGTAGTGGTGATGATTTTATTCGTGGCGATGGGGTATCAAGAGTTTCTTCACTGGCATTTTTACCTGTTGATCAACACGGCAACGACATTATTTACGCAGGAGATGGCAACGACACTGTTTATGGCAATGGTGGTGATGATGTCATCTTCGGCGAAGATGGGGATGATTTTATTGGTGGCGATTTTAATAATGAAACAGATAATGAAACAGAATCAGCCAACTTAATAGATGCAAACGGCGATGATTTTATTGACGGTGGCAGTGGCAATGACACCATTCAAGGTGGCGGTGCTGATGATGTTGTAATGGGTGGCGATGACAATGATCGCATTTGGGGCGATTATGGTCATTCAGAATTATTCCACATTTCAGGCAACGACACTCTTGACGGCGGCGATGGCAAGGATGAAATCTATGGCGGTGGTGGCGATGATGTTATTGCTGGCGGAAATGGTGATGATTTTTTAGTGGGAGATTTTTCTTATAACGAGAAAACTACCAGCCTTGCGGATATTAACGGAAATGATTTTATTGACGCAGGTGATGGCAATGACGAAATTCTCGCAGGAGGGGGGAATGATAATATTTTAGGTGGTATTGGAAACGATTTAATTTTTGGTGATTATAACAATACCATTCCTCAAATTTTTGGCAACGATTATATAGACGGACAAGACGGCGATGATGAAATCATTGGCGGAGGTGGTGATGACAGCATTGTTGGCGGTGTTGGTAACGATCGTATTTTTGGTGATTTTGGTGCTAATAATCCTGATGCTATGCAAATTTCAGGCAACGACATCATTGACGGACAAGATGGTGATGATGTCTTGTTTGGTAGTGGTGGCGATGACACCATTGACGGCGGAGACGGCAATGATATTATCTATGGCGATTTAGGCGATGAAGAAGAAGTGTCTCATATTAAAGGCAACGATTATCTTAACGGTGGCAATGGTCATGACACTATTTACGGCAATGCAGGCGATGACACACTGATTGCAGGTAAAGGGAATGACCAATTAATCGGTGGCAAGGGAGAAGATACCTACTTATTCAACAGCGAAGATTTGCGAAATGAAGATGTGCAATACAATGTCATTTTGGACGAAGACGGCAAAGGTGCGATTGTGATAGACGGTGTTTATTTACACGAACAAAATTGGAAAGCCACTGCCGAAAATCGTTGGGAAACCGACAATATGCTGTTAGAAAAAAGGGAAATAGACGCATACACCTTTTTAATTTGGCAATCAAAAGAGACAAATGCATTGATTAGCGTGCAAGATTATAAAAATGGTGATTTAAATTTAAATTTGCCAAAATATCAACCAAAACCGATTATTACAGTTAATCATGAACCAATCGTTAATTTGATATTAACAGAACAAACTATTAAAACCAATGAAGAATATTCTTTCAGGCTGCCTGAAAATTTGTTTGTTGATCCTGATGGTGATGATTTGACATTGAGTATTGAAAATTTACCCAACTGGTTGCACTTTGATGGGCATACGCTTTTAGGTACGCCTTTGATCGATGATACAGGCAACCTGAAACTTAATATTATTGCTACCGATCCATACGGAGCAAGCACATCACAAACGCTGGAATTGAATATCGAAAAACCCAATCAAGCCCCTGCCGTTGATCAAATCATTGCAACGCAAACCATCACCGCCAATCAGGAATGGACTTTCAGGCTGCCTGAAAATATGTTTATCGATCCTGATGGCGATGATTTATCATTTGAAATCAATAAGTTACCTAATTGGTTGAAATTTGATGGCAATACGCTATCGGGCACGCCTACTATGGACGATTTGGGCAGCCTGAAATTTGAAATAATAGCCAAAGATCCATATGGCGAAACCGCTTCGCAAACGCTGGAAATCAATATTCAAACGCCGCCCAACGCCATTATGGTAAGTCAAAATAAAATAGGCAGCCTGAAAGCAGATTTGCTGATTGGTAACGAAGCCAATAACACCATTCGTGGCAATGCAGGCGATGACGAAGTTTATGGCATGGACGGCAACGATACGCTTTACGGCGGCATTGGCAACGATGTTTTGTACGGCGGAAACGGTGCGGATATTCTGAATGGTGGCATCGGAGACGATACGCTGTACGGTGGAAGCGATAACGATACCCTAAACGGCGATGCTGGTAACGACATACTCAAAGGCGGAAACGGCGATGATATTCTCAATGCTGGCATTGGACACGACACGCTTCACGGCGGCGTGGGCAACGATATTCTGAATGGCGGTTTGGGCAACGATATTTACATCTTCAACAAAGGCGATGGATACGACAGCATCAACGATTTAGGGGGTAACGATACCCTTAAAATCGAAGCGAATTTAGGCGAATTATGGTTTGCCAAAGACGGTAAGAATATCAATATTTCCATGATTGGTACGGAGGATACCATTACCATCGAGAACGCATTCAGCCTGCTTCATCGTGTTGAAAACATTGAAACCGAAGACGGTCGATCGTTGAATTATCAAGAAGTGAATAACATTCTCAATACGCAAAACGGTTTTGAATACGATCTTTCAGGCAGCCTGAATGATCAGATGTTGGAATTTAATCAAACACACGGTATTTTATAGCATTTCCCGTGCAGGGGCAGTAATCCCCGTGCGGGCAGCACTACTGCCCATGCTTTCTTTAAACAGGCAGGCTGAACGCATAGTTAATTTATAGCAAAATCATCTGGCGTTATTTTGTTTTGCCAAGACTACTATGGGCATAATGTTTTGGCTTACTTTGTTATGTGAATTGACTATAAAATCGTTATAATAATTGGTTATGCTATTTTCAGGACGCCTGCAAAACTGGCATTTGTCGCACATTTCTTCGTTGTGTTGCTACAACTGTAATCTCTGCTCACGCTACTAAAATTTTGTAGCGGTTTCTTTCAGGCAGCCTGAAAATGAATCATTTAAATTTTATTGGAATATTCATATGAATACCGCTGAACTTCGTCAGAAATTCTTACAATTTTTTGCCAGTAAGGAACACACGATTGTGCGTTCCTCTTCTTTGGTTCCGCCGCAAAGCGATAAAACCTTGCTGTTTACCAATGCAGGCATGAATCAATTTAAAGATGTTTTTTTAGGATTTGATCAACGCTCTTACAAGCGGGCCACTTCTGCACAAAAATGTGTGCGGGCAGGCGGAAAACACAATGATTTGGAAAATGTCGGCTACACGGCACGACATCATACATTTTTTGAAATGTTAGGCAATTTCAGTTTTGGTGATTATTTCAAGAAAGATGCCTTGCTTTTTGCTTGGGAATTTTTAACTTCACCAGAATGGTTGAATTTACCCAAAGAGCGTTTATTGGCAACGGTTTATGCGGAAGATGATGAAGCGTATGACATTTGGCGTAATGAAATTGGCATGCCTGCCGAACGCATTATTCGTATTGGTGATAACAAAGGGGCAAAATACGCATCAGATAATTTCTGGCAAATGGGTGATACAGGTCCTTGCGGTCCGTGTTCAGAGATTTTTTATGATCACGGTGAAGATATTTGGGGGGGTATTCCAGGTTCGGCAGAAGAAGATGGCGACCGCTGGATTGAAATCTGGAATTGCGTTTTCATGCAATTTAATCGAGATGAACAAGGCATCATGCATCCCTTACCCAAACCATCGGTGGATACAGGGATGGGTTTAGAACGCATTTCAGCCGTCATGCAAGGTGTGCATAGTAATTATGAAATTGATTTATTTCAAAATTTATTGCGTCAGGTTGCCCAAAAAACCAATACAAAATTCAGCATGGAAGAGCCCAGCCTGAAAGTGATTGCCGACCATATTCGTTCTTGTGCCTTTTTGATTGCTGATGGTGTTTTGCCCAGCAATGAAGGTCGAGGTTATGTTTTACGCCGCATTATTCGTCGTGCTGTGCGACATGGTTATAAATTAGGACAAAAACAAGCGTTTTTCTATTTGCTTGTTGCGGATTTAGTCAAAGAAATGGGCGATGCGTATCCTGAACTCAAAGAAAAACAAAGCCATATTGAAGAAACTTTAAAAAACGAAGAAAGCCGTTTTGCCCAAACTTTGGAAACGGGTATGGCATTATTGGAAGAAGCTTTGTCGGAAAAATCGGAGACGCTTTCAGGCAGCGTGATTTTTAAATTGTACGATACCTACGGTTTCCCTTACGATTTGACTGCGGACATTTGTCGTGAACGAAATGTTCATATGGACGAAGCAGGTTTTGAAAAGGAAATGGAAGCCCAAAGAGAGCGTGCGCGTGCGGCACAAAGTTTTAAAGCCAATACACAACTTGCTTACGATGGGCAAGAAACGACATTCTGCGGTTATCATCAGCATCAAACAGAAACGCAAATTCTTGCCATCTACAAAGATGGAGAATCTGTTAGCGAACTTCATCAAGATGATGCAGGGATTATCGTCATTGCCCAAACGCCGTTTTATGCAGAAAGTGGCGGTCAAGTGGGCGATATGGGGGAAATTTCCGCAGGCGATGCTCGCTTTGAAGTTTGCGATACACAAAAAATTAAAGCATCTGTATTTGGTCAAGTGGGCGTATTGCTTTCAGGCAGCCTGAAAGTTGGTGATAGTGTATTGGCAAAAATTGACGAAAACAATCGCCGTGCGATTACACGCAATCACAGTGTAACCCACTTAATGCACAAAGCATTACGCGATGTTTTGGGCGACCATGTGGCACAAAAAGGCAGTTTGCAAAATGCAGAAATCACTCGTTTTGATATTTCTCATTCGCAACCCATTTCGTCAGAAGAAATCATGGAAGTGGAAAAACGCGTCAATCAAGCAATTATCGCCAATGTGCCAGTGCAAATTGATTTAATGTCGCTGGAAGAAGCTCAAAAAACAGGGGCAATGATGCTGTTTGATGAAAAATATGGCGACACCGTGCGAGTGGTGCGTATGGGGGAATATTCCACAGAATTATGTGGTGGCACTCATGTGGCACGCACTGGCGATATTGGCATGTTCAAGATCATCAGCGAAGGGGGTATTGCCGCAGGCATTCGCCGAGTGGAAGCCATTACAGGCATGAATGCAGTATCTTACATGCAAAATCAAGAAAAGCTCATTCGCCAAGTCATTAAAGAAGTCAAAGCCCAAACTGAAAACGATTTATTGACCAAAATTCAATCACAACAGGAATACAGCAAGCAGTTGGAAAAATCGCTTGCCAAAGCCAAATTAACATTGGCACAGCACACAGCATCAAATTTGCTGCAACAAGCGGAAAACATCAACGGTACTCGTGTAGTGATTCATGAAATGGCAGATGTGAACGCCAATGAAATTCGTGATATTGCAGTGGATTTAAGCGGTCAAGGCGATGATATCGCCGTGTTATTGGCATGTGTTTCCGATGGCAAAGTGTCATTGTGTGCGGCTATTTCCAAGTCATTGACCGCCAAAATCAAAGCAGGAGATTGGGTGAAAGCGGTTGCCACCGTTTTAGGCGGTAAAGGCGGAGGTCGTCCAGACTTGGCACAGGCAGGCGGAACACAAACAGAGCAACTGCCAGAAGCCCTAAAAACCGCACGCGATTGGATTGCACAGCAATAAATCAAGCGTTAAAAAATTCAGGCTGCCTGAAAAACAGGCAGCCTGAATTTTTTTAAATCAATTAAAAGAAATACAAAAGTGATGATTTTTAACGGTTATATCCGCCAGTGGATTTCGTATTGCTTTTAATAGTGCTGACCATTGCGGAAGTACTCACGCAAGAACCTGATGATGAAGTGTAATCACAACCGCTTTTGCCACTTCCTTTTTCAAAACCAGTGTCGTAAGTTCCTGTTTGAGTACGCACAAACACACCACCAGTAGAACTGATGTAAATTTCGGCTGTACCGCCACCGTAATTAAACGAAGTAATGGAAGTATCTGCCAAAGCCACAGTTGCCATCACAGCCATTGCTGTGCTTAAAATCATTTTTGAAAGTTTCATAATACAACCTTTTGGTAAAAATATTAAAAATCGGCAAGTGTTATCGAATAGCAATAAACTTGCCACCATTAGCCCTTGTCAAGCAAGGGCTAACCGTAAGAGTACTCTTACGGTTTCAGGTTGCCTGCATCATGACATCAGGCAACCTGAAAATTCTTTGTTTTTCAGATCGTTGGGAAAATTTTTATTCAGGAATTTCAGTGCAAGATACTTCTTTACGCATACCATATCTACTATGACGATGAGGACCGTCAATATATTTAACGGTTGCTTTTCCTGCTTTAGACGAAACGCCCACCACTTCATAAAGTACAGTAACAGGGACAATAAGAAATGCAGTTTCTAAAAGCCATTTGCGTTGCCCCACATACACATGTTCACATTTAGCCAAGCGTGCAAGTTTCTTTTGTTTCTGTTGTTCTTTCTGTTGTTCCTGTTTAATTCTTTCTTTTTCCGCTTTTTGCTGGGCAATTTTTTCTTTTTTGAAAGTATCTGAATGTTTGCCACCATGTTTTTTTAATAATGAAGCAATATCTGATTTCTCGCTCTTGGTCGCTAAATCTAATGGAGTATAGCCTTGACTATCTTTGGCATTCACATTTGCCTTGTTTTCAAGCAAAATTTGCACAACTGCTAACCTGCCTTCTGCCGTAATAGAAGGAGATCCATTGGGAAGATTTTCACTTGCCCAGTGTAAAGGTGTTTTTCCATTGGCTGATTGAGCATTAACTTTTGCACCTTTCTCAATCAAGAGTTTTGTTAGATTGGGTCTGCCACCCCATGCGGCTTCTATGACGGGAGTATCGTTTGAGTTATCTTTTGCTTCAATATCCGCACCGTGATCGATTAAAATTTTGGCAATTTCTGGATTGTCATGATGGAAAGCAAGCACCATTAAAGGTGTTTCTCCTCCATGATTTCTGACATTAGCATCAGCCCCACTTTTAAGTAGTCCCAAAGTATTATTTGTGAGATTTGCTTTGATTGTGCGAACTAATAAATCATTGATATTTTGACCTGTAACACCCTTTTTTTTCAGGTGTGCAGCAACTTCAATATTGCCTTTAAGATGAGCGTTGTCTAATGCGTTATCTTTGTCATTATCTTGAATATTGGGATCTCCTCCTTTTTCAATCAATAAGTTTGTCATATTAATGCTTTTGACTGCATGTAAGGGAACATTGCGGTTTCCATATCGAAAATTGACATACGCCCCCTGTTTGATTAAGGAGCGTGCTTGTTCAATATCATTGTTTTTGACAGCTTCAACCAATTGTTTACTTAACTCTTCTTTTTTTTCAGCAGCAACTATCAAAGATCCAATACTGGGTTGTACTGGTGTAATAGTGCAAGCGGACAACGCAAGCACACAGATAAGCAATAAAACACTTTTTTTCATCATCATGATTTCATTCTCAAGTTTGAAATTAAAGGAAATCCCCCAGGAACAGGAGGGCGAAAATTGAGCGTGCTTTTTCAAGCACGCCTTATAGAGTACTCTATAAGGAAACCCTGACGACTCAAATAAAAAACATTGTAACACTTGCTGGATAATGATTTCAGGTTGCCTGTTGATTAAAAAGGCTGCCTGAAAAACAGGCAGCCTGAAAAGTTTGAAGCCGTGAAAAGTTGATAACACAAATAATTTCAAGCAGCCTGAAAGTTTTGCTTGTGTTAGCCGAATAAATCCATATTCAGCCTGCCTTCGGCTTTCATTTGAGCGATATAACTTTCAACTTGCTCGTCATTTATTTTTCCTTGTGTTTGCAAGATGTTTCGCAAAGCTTTTTCTACGCCGTTACCAATGGTTTTGACGCGTCCGCAAACATAAATCACAGCGTTTTCTTGAACAATCCAGCGATAAAGTTCTTCACTTTGACGCATCATTTCATCTTGAACAAAACCACGATTCTCGTTATCAAACAAGGCACTGACATGGGTTAATACTCCATCAGACAGAGCTTTTTGCCAAATATCGCCATATGCAAAATCACCATCACGATGTGCGTTGCCATAGAATAGCCAAGCAGGACGGCGTTTTTGGTTCAATGGTGAAATAAAACCAATTAAAGGTGCAATCCCCGAACCTACTGCCGCCATAATGACAGGACGCGAATCGTCTGTTAAGTGGAATGCAGGATGGGAACGCAAAACAGCAGAAATGGTGCTGCCTGTTTGCAATTCATGCAATAACCATGAAGAACAACGCCCTTCTTGTTTTTGTCCTTGTTCATTGGTTGTGGTGTGTAAGCCCACAGTTAAACGCACTTCCCTTCCATCAAAACTGTTGCTGCCAATGGAATAAGAACGCGGAAAGGAATCATTCGGTGGCGTAATCAACAATAAATCGCCACTTTGAAAATCCACTTTTTCAGGCAGCCTGAAAACCAATTCCCATAATTCACGCACAGGATATTGTGGATTGTCCAAGCGTTGTTTGCGAATTAAAGTCGCATCCACAGAAATATCTTGAACACTTTCGGCAGTGGCAATCGGTGTGAGTTTTTCTTGGACGGCAAAATCGTTTAACCAAGTTTGCCAAGCCGCCGTTGGTTCGCCATCAGCAGTTTGCATGGGGGCATCAGCAATCGCCCCTGCTTTTTGTAATGCCTGATTCAAAGTTTTACCACCTGCGACAAAATGGGCAAAATGACTGTCGCCCAAAGCCAATAAACGATAATGAACATTTTTTAAATCGGCTTTTTCCAAAGATTGTACAAAGTTTCGTGCATTTTCAGGCAATTCACCATCGCCTGTGGTAGAACAAATCAACAACAGTTGTTGATAGGAATCCAACTGATTGGCAGAAATAACAGACATTGGAAAAGCCTGTGCCGCACGATTTTGTTTTTGTAAATATTGTACAGTTTGATGAGCCAGTTTTTCCGCATTTCCTGTTTGCGAACCAAAAGCAACTAAAATGGTGTTTTTGTCGTGTGGATTTTGGGCAATCAAAGCTTGTGCTTTTTTGTTTTTAATCTGACGCATTGCCCACGCATAAACGCCAGACAACAAGAAAAATAATAAAACCGCATCAATAATTAAATTCAGGCTGCCTGAAAGACTGCCAGACCAAGTCCCTTCATGCAATACTTTGGGTAAATAGACTTTGGAATGAACTGGATAAATACCATCTTCATCTACTTGCACTTTTTGAACTTTCCCATCAACCAACATGTTGACTGTTGTCCATTTGCGAGCTTGCTCGATGCTGACCAAATTGGGCAATTCATTGCGTTCATGCAAAATAGAAATAATTTCCCCTGCTTTGGGCGTGTCTATCAATTTCATTTTTGGGGCACCGATGTGCATGGTCATTAAAAAGCCTGTCAATGGCAATAAAACCCATAAAGGCAAAGCGACCACGCCCAAAGCGTTGTGCCAACTCATCAGTTTTTTTTCAAAATGCGGGCGAATCATAAAAATCAGACCGACTAAAATCATCGCCAACATCACCAAACTTAAAATTTGTCCTACGACTGGACTTACCAACAGTGTTTTATGTAAGTTTTTGGCAAAGTTATAAACCTGATTAGATAAGCCACCTGTTTGTACAAAATGCCCATCCGCAAGGTCGTATGCTTTTAAAGGGTTTTGACGACCACTTGCTACCCATACGATTGGCTTATTTTGGTCAACTGCAATCGCAGAAATTTCTACCCCTTGTTCTTCCAAAGTTTGCACGGTGGCAAAAAATTGTTCGGCACGGTCGCCCAAAGGCGTATTGCTGTAAGTAGGAGCCAAAATAGGTTTAAATGCCAAAATCAAACCAGTGATTAAGACAACTGCAAAAAATGGGGCAAGAAACAATCCTGCCCAGCGGTGGATATTCCAAAAAAACTTTTTCATGGTGAAATTCTCTGTGTTTTAAAATGATGATGGCATATTAACGAGGTATGATGAAGTGAATCTTAAATTAAGACCCCTGCATGGGAAATGCCCTGTATGGGAAATGCTTTTCAGGCTGCTTATTTTAATCAACAGGCAGCCTGAATATGGTTTATTTCATCTTGGCAAAAACCATTTCGGCTTTTTCTAATGTAGTGTTAATAAATTCGTCTTTATGAGCGATGGAAACAAAACCTGCTTCAAATGGAGATGGTGCAAAAGCAACATCTTCTTCTAACATGGCGTGGAAAAATTGTTTGAACAATTCTCCATCGCATTTTTGCATATCCGCATAACTTTGTGGCAAGTTTTCCAAACCAAAATAAATGCCAAACATACCGCCAACAGAATCAGTTAAAACAGGAATACCATGTTGTTGTGCTTTTTCTTGCAAGCCTTGCATGAGTTTTTCCGTTGCAGCGGTAAGATGCTCATAAAAATGTTCTCGTTGAATGATTTCCAAAGTTTTTAAGCCTGCGGTAACTGCCAATGGATTGCCTGATAATGTCCCTGCTTGATAAACATTACCCAATGGTGAAATGCTTGCCATAATGTCTGCACGCCCGCCAAACGCAGCCAATGGCATGCCTCCACCAATCACTTTACCCAAAGTAGTTAAATCGGGTGTAATGCCGTGTATGGATTGAGCACCATTTAAAGCCACACGAAAACCCGTCATCACTTCATCAAAAATCAATACAGCCCCATGTTGTTGTGTACAAGCACGCAAAGTTTGCATGAATTCTGCGGTTGGTTTGACTAAATTCATGTTGCCTGCAAAAGGCTCAACAATCACGCAAGCAATTTGATTGCCCATTTCAGCAAAGGTTTTGGAAATGGCATCGACATTGTTATATGGTAAAACCAAAGTATGACGAGAAAAATCCGCAGGTACTCCGCCAGAACTGGGGTTGCCAAAAGTCAATAATCCTGAACCTGCCTTGACCAATAAACTGTCTGAATGACCGTGATAACAGCCTTCAAATTTGATAATCGTATCTCGTTTGGTAAAACCGCGTGCCAAACGAATGGCAGACATCGTGGCTTCTGTCCCTGAACTGACCAAACGCAACTGCTCAATCGAAGGCATCAATTTGTGAATTTCTTTGGCAATCAGCAACTCACCTTCTGTGGGAGCTCCAAAAGATAAACCAGATTCTGCTACTTCTTGTACGGCTTTAATCACTTCTGGGTGAGCATGCCCTACGATTGCAGGTCCCCAAGAACAAACATAATCAATATAGCGGCGATCATTTTCGTCCCAAATGCAAGCACCTTTTGCACGGCGAATAAAACGCGGAATGCCGCCAACGCTACCAAAAGCACGCACGGGCGAATTCACCCCGCCTGGAATGTATTGTTTGGATTCATTAAATAATAATTCATTACGATCAGTCATAAAACAACCTTTTAATCAAATTCAGGCAGCCTGAAAAATTAACTGCGGGCATAAAATCCAGTTAAAGAAGCTTTTGCCAAAGCATGGGCATTGACCATAAAACCTGCTTTGGAAGTTCGCGTGGTATCAGGATTTAAATCTAAAACGCAATCCAAAGCATAAATTGTAAAAATATAGGGGCTGTATTAGATTAGCCCAAAAAATTGTTAAATTCCACACCATTTTCGCAATGTTTTGAGTTGCTGTTTTGGTGTCCCATAGTTAAATCTAAACTCACATTCTTTCAAGAAAAGTGGGAAAGATTTGCGG
>JAGCOT010000101.1 GCA_017645365.1 Neisseriaceae bacterium | reverse complement strand
GGCAGAATTTAGTCGTTCTCCACCATCAAAACGCCGTCCACAATCGTTGCATTTGTAGCGTTGTTTACCATTCTGTTTTCCATTCTTTTTGGTGCGTTTAGAGCCGCAAAAAAAGCATTTTTTGTGTTCAAAGTATTTGAACTTCCTAAAAAGCAATAATGATAAGTTGTTCAGCTTTTTTTAGCACCTTTTTTGTTACTTATGCCAGCATTTCTTGAAATTGAAGTTCGTGAATGGGTGAAATCAAATCTCAAAGATCCAAGTTCAGCACAATTCAGAAATCAATTTGAATTTTGTGGGGAAGTAAATGCTAAAAACGCATTTGGCGGATATACGGGTTTTAAAAAATTCATTGTAATCTCACCAAACGAAAAACAAGTTGTATTTGAAGATACATTTGACGATCCTAATATATTTGTTGAATTATGGAATGGAGTATGTGTCAAAAAGTAATCTACTATTTGACACTATTTAGCGTAAGTAAGCGTAGCGTGGGTAACTTATTATCCACGCTTTTCATTATATCGTTCAGATTGCCTGAAAAATCAAAACAGAAACGCCATACAAAAATGTTTTTCAGGCAGCCTAAAATATTCTCTGTCTTTGTTGTTCAAACAAACAAACGGTTGCCGCCATAGCGACATTGAGTGATTCGGTTTTTCCCATCATGGGAATATGCACGCCATAGTCAATGAGTTTTAGAATGGACGGCGATACGCCCGCCCCTTCGTTGCCAAAAACCCATGCGTTGGTTTGGGTTAAATCCAAGTGGTATAAAGAATTCATAGAGGCGTGATGCAAGGTCGTAACATTCAGGCAACCTGAAAAGTTTTGTAGAAAATCTACTAAATCGATATTTTGATAAATGTGCAATAAAAAATGTGCCCCCATGCCCGCACGCAATACTTTGGGTGAAAAAACATCTGCACAACAATTATTTAAAACGATATGCCGAATTCCTGTTGCGGCGGCGGTACGCAAAATCGTACCCAAATTGCCAGGGTCTTGAATGGTTTCTAAAACCACGCAATCTTGTTGATTGGGCAAATCAGGCAGGGTGGGCATTTGAATTTGTGCTATTACGCTAACGCCATGCGTTAAATCCGTCATTTTGCTGATAATGCTATCTTCTACAATCTCAATACATTCAGACGCAAGTTGTTTCAGGCAGCCTGAAAGTTCTGCATCATGTATTTGACTTTGCGGTACAAAAACTTGTTGAATCGAATAATGGTTTTGCAACGCCATTTGCAGTAGATGAACGCCTTCAATCACAAATGCTTGATGGATTTTTCTCTGTTTGCTTTGTGTGAGTAATTGACGCAAATGCTTGATGCGAGCATTATGAATAGAAGCAATCATGATAGACCACGCAATAAAAAAGCCTTTGATTTCAAAGGCTTTTTGTTTAAAGGAAAATTATTTGATTTTCGTTTCTTTATAAACGACATGTTTACGAGCCACTGGATCAAATTTTTTGATTTCCATTTTGTTAGGCATCGTACGCTTATTTTTTGTCGTTGTGTAGAAATGACCTGTCCCAGCGGTGGATTCTAATTTGATTTTATCACGCATTTTGCTACCCCATTAAATTTGACCGCCTGCACGCAATTGTGCAAGAACAGCATCAATACCGTTTTTATCAATTGTACGCAATGCGGCATTTGAAATACGCAAACGAACCCAACGATTTTCACTTTCTACCCAAAAACGGCGTGATTGCAAATTAGGCAAAAAACGGCGTTTGGTTTTGTTGTGGGCGTGTGATACATTATTACCGCTCATTGGACGCTTCCCTGTTACTTTACAGACTCGTGCCATGAGAAATACTCCGTTATTTTTAAAATGAAACTGCATTTATACCACGAAACGCATGATTATTTCAAGATGAATATGGAAATTTTTTTAAGAAAACTCCTGAAAAATAGGCAGATATGCGTGTATTTCAAAGTTGTAAAATCACAGAAGCCAGTTTTGCAGAGTTTTTTAAAGATATCGCCGTTTTATCATGTCAGGGCGTGCTTGATGGAAAATACTCATAAAATCGGTTTGCGTTTGAGCCGTTAAATGTTTGGCGCGTTGTTTGAGTGTTTTTTCCAATAAGTTTTCAGGTTGCCTGTTCAATGCCATCACTGCCACATTGCCGTGCGTGGTGGCGGGAATTTCAATTACTTGACCGTCAAATGCGTTTTCTATGCGTTCAACAAAACGCCGATAACGCACATCACCTGACCATAAATTGATGACAAAAATACCGCGAGGACTCAATGCTTGCCGACAAGAAACAAAAAAATCCTCTTCCACCAAATCATCAATAATTTGTTCTCCATCGAATGCGTCTGACAAAATAATATCGGTGCTTTGACGAAATACTTGAATGAATTCAGCCCCATCAGCAATCACAATTTGAAATTGTTCACTTTCGGGAGGCAGTTCAAACATGGTTTGGGCAATCGCGACTACTTGCGGATTGATGTCAATCGCTATTTGTTTCATATTGGGAAAAAAATGGTCAAGCCAACGCACCATAGAACCGCCACCTAATCCAATATGGGTAATGTGATGGGCATCATCACAAAACAGGAGCCATGCCATCATCACTTGACTGTACGACAAAACCAGTCGCTCTGGTTGATAAAGATCCATCGCACTTTGAATGGTTTCTGTCGCCAAGTGTAAGGCACGAATGCCATCAGTTTCCGAAATACTGACTTCGGGTAAATTTTGCCGTTTATAACGCTGATAAGGGTGATGTTTCATGTTTTCAGGCTGCCTGAATCAATTGTTCAACCACTTGCGGAACACCAACTGCCGCTCTTTCTGAAATGACATGAACATTGGGAAGTGCCACAGGATTAGGGTCAATCAAATAAACTTCGGCGGTACTGGGAGCAAAATGCATCAATCCTGCGGCAGGATAAACTTTAAGTGATGTGCCAATAATGATCAGAATATCCGCCTGACGCGTGATTTCAATCGCATCTTGCAATGCAGGAACTTCTTCGCCAAACCAAACAATATGCGGACGCATGGGATAACCGTTAGGGTCGCTCATATCTATGGTTTGATTATCTTCAAAATCAATAATATAAGAAGCATCACGCGTGCTGCGTAATTGTGTCAGTTGCCCATGAAGATGCAAAACGCGATGACTGCCTGCGCGTTCATGCAGATTGTCGACATTTTGCGTGATGATGTCTGTTTGATAGTATTTTTCTAATTGTGCCAATGCCAAATGTGCGGCATTCGGTTGTGCGGTTTTAAGTTGTTGGCGTCTTTCGTTATAAAAATCAATGACTAACTGTGGATTGCGTTGAAAGCCTTCTGGCGTTGCCACATCTTCTACTCGATAGCCTTCCCAAAGTCCGCCAGCATCTCTAAAAGTTTTCAGACCGCTATCCGCACTAATACCTGCACCTGTTAATACAACACAATGTTTCATTACATTTCCTTATTGTAAGCGTAATGTTTTTGTACATAATCTTCGACAATGGACATAAACTCTTCTGCCAAATGCTCACCTTTGAGGGTGGTGGCGTGTTGTCCATCAATGTAGACAGGGGCAACAGGTTTTTCCCCTGTACCTGGTAAGGAAATGCCAATATTGGCGAGTTTGCTTTCACCAGGACCATTGACCACGCACCCCATTACAGCGATGTTCATATTTTCCACACCATGATAAATTTTTCGCCATTGAGGCATTTTTTCTCGTAATTGCTGCGTGATGGTTTGTGCCAGTTGTTGAAAAACAGTACTGCTGGTGCGACCGCAACCAGGACAGGCGGTAACTTGTGGCATAAAGGCACGCAAACCCATACTTTGTAAAAGTTCTTGGGCAACAATCACTTCTTGCGTACGCGTACCGTTTGGTTCTGGTGTCAGTGAAATGCGTATGGTATCGCCAATGCCTTCTTGCAATAAAACCGCCAAAGCAGCGGTAGAAGCCACAATGCCTTTGCTACCCATGCCTGCTTCGGTTAAGCCTAAATGCAAGGGAAAACGACAACGGGATGCCAAATCTCGATAAACAGCGATTAAGTCTTGTACATGAGAAACTTTGCAGGACAAAATAATTTTATTTTCAGGCTGCCCCAATTCAATGGCTTTTTGTGCAGATTCCAATGCAGAAACAATTAAAGCTTCTCTCATGATTTCGTTTGGAGTTTTCAGGTTGCCTGATTTTTTGTTTTCGTCCATCAAGCGTTTGGCAACGGTTTGATCCAAACTGCCCCAATTTACGCCAATTCTTACTGCCTTATTGTTTTCGCAAGCGGTGTGAATCATAAAGGCAAATTTATCATCACCATTGACGCCTTTCGCAACATTGCCTGGATTGATACGATATTTAGCCAACGCTTTGGCACAATCTGGAAATTCTTTAAGCAGGCGATCGCCGTTAAAATGAAAATCGCCAATCAAAGGGACATAACACCCCATATCATCTAATCTTTGACGAATTTCAGGCACAGCGGACGCGGCATCAGTCGTATTGACGGTAATCCGCACCAATTCAGAACCTGCGTCTGCCAATGCTTTAACTTGATTGGCAGTTGATTGTGCATCAGCAGTATTGGTGTTGGTCATGGATTGAATCACAATCGGAGCATCAGAGCCAATCCGCACGGAATCAATTTGGACAGTATGAGTAAGACGGCGATTCATTTAGGGTTCCATAGGCACTAACGGAATTTCTTCAAAAACAGGATCATGAACTTCATGATTTTGCTTGCTTTCAGAAACTTCATGTTTTTCACGAGTAGGTGAGGTCTCAACAGGATCGAGCCATTCGATACTTTCTTGGCGTTCTGGCTTGACTGTTGTCGTTTCTTTGATTTCTTCTTCCACCACAGGTTTTTCTTTTTTCACTGCTTTGGGTTTATTTGGTTTTGGAGGAACAGAAATGGCAATGGAATCACCGTTTAAATAAGGAGCGACATCATAAACTTTGCCATTCAATTCAATAAATGAGCCTGTGGCATCGGTAATTCGTACAGTATAAGGTGGTTTGCCTGTAAATTGATGTTTACTACCTCCCGAAACCACTTGATTAAACAATACTTTTTGGTCGGCATCGCTTACATACAACAAAGTTCGTTTGCGAATGCTGATGAGTAAAGTATCTTGCAAGGAAACAGGTTCAGTATTGCTTGCAGCAGCGGAAGCAGAAGTATCCGTAGACGCAATAACAGGAGCATCATTGGTCGCAACTTCCGATGCGGTTTGAATTTGCGGTGCTGGCATGGGCACAATAGCAACATTATCTTCGGCAACGGCGGGAATTTCTGGTACCAATGCTGTTGTGGTTTGTTGTTCTTCTGCTTTTTGTGTATTTTTGGTGGAGTGATTTTGCCACAAAATCACCAAAATAATTGCCAACATCACGCCAGCCAATACTTTGGCTTTGGTGGAAATTTCAGGCAGCCTGAAAGTTTCTTGCGATTGTTGCATGGCAATGCGTTCATTTTCTGCTGCAATGGGATTATGAGCAGGTGCAACGCTTTCTGGATAAGCCTTATCTAACAAGGCGTTGATGTTTTGATCCACACCCACCAGACGGGCATAATTACGAACGAATCCTCGTGTAAATACAGGTGCAGGCAATTCATTCCATGCCCCTTTTTCCAAAGCCTGAATCTGTTTTATTCGATACTTTAATTCTTCGGAAATATGAGCAACGGATAAATTCCGCTCTTCGCGTGCTTGGGCAAGCATATGACCAATATATGCTTGCCATTCTTGTGCAGTGCGATGAACGGAATCTATTTGAATGTTTTCAGCATTTAAGGATTCGGATTCATTCATTAAAAGCGTACTCCTGAAATTTCCTGCATAGCTTCCGAAGCAGGATAACGCGTACGCAAAGTGGCTTCATATTCATAAGCCGCTTGCGTATTGCCATTCGCACGAGCGATTTTCCAACCTAATAACAAGTCATCAGGTCCCAAAACTTCAATTTGACTTTGATATTGATTCATCAACTGTTGGGCCATATTGGCTTGACCTTCCATCAGTTTTAAGCGAGCAGTTTCTTTGATAACAGGGGCAAACCAAGGTGCCATAGCGCGTGCTTTTGCCAAATAAGAAGCCGCTTCGGTGTAATGTCCAGATCTTGCGGCACAAATCCCTTTATTCATATGGGCAACATGAGGAGTGGGATAGGTAGGGTCTGCCAAAGCACGGTCAAAATAGGCCATTGATGCAGTGGCACGATTAGTGGAGCACAAAAACCAGCCATAGTTGTTATTAACTTCTGCACCTTTGGGTGATAACGCCAAAGCACGCTGAAAGGCTTTTTCTGCTTCGTCATTAGTTTTTAAGGCTTGGTAAATCATACCTTTGAGCAACCACGCATAATCATAACTGCTATCCGAAGCAATCGCCTCATTGATGGCAGCAACTGCTTCGCGATAATTTTGCACCCCCATGTATTCAGTGGCTAATTGTGTTTTAATTTTTGCGATGTCTAAACGCCTTTCGGCACGAGATTTTCCTGATGTGCTGCACGCTGTAATAGCAATCAGCAAAGTCATTAAAATGGTTTTTTTGATAACAGATTTCATGCTTTTATACTCCTTTTATCGTGCATGAGATGGTCATTATAAAATAATTTTAGGCAGCCTGAAACTTTTGTAAAACGCTGCATTCGTATAATCCCTGCAAAACTATTGTGTTTCTTGTGTCTTATTTAAAAGGTTATTTTTAAATTGTTTAAATCAACAGGAAGTCATCAAACTGCATTTTTGGCAAAGCCAAAATGGTAGCCTAACTACTTGTTATGTCTTTGTTTTTTAGGGTCTTATAACTTTGAATTGTACGCACATCACTTAATTTTGCAGAGGTTTTTTAAATATTTAACTGGTTGATTGCTTGAAAATAATTTCAGGCAACCTGAAATTTATGTGTTCGGCGTGTTTTATCCTTAACTTGCCCTGCTAACTGACCGCAAGCGGCGGCAATATCATCGCCCCTTGTTTTGCGAATGGTCGCCACAATGCCAAAATCATTCAAAATATCGCGAAAACGCAAAACGCTCTCTCTTTCAGGCTGCCTGAAAGGGCTATTGGGGAAAGGATTAAACGGAATGAGATTAAACTTACACGGCACGCTTTTTACTAAATCCAAAAGTTCTTGGGCGTGGCGTGCTTCATCATTCACACCGTTTAATAAAATATATTCAAAAGTAATAAAATCGCGTGGGGCAAATTGCAAATATTTTAGGCACGCGTTCATTAAATCTTTTAGCGGATATTTTTGATTGATTGGCATAATTTTATTGCGAATATCGTCATTGGGAGCATGCAAAGATACAGCCAAAGCAGTGGGACATTCTTGGGAAAGTCGTTCCATTTGCGGAATTAAACCCGATGTAGAAACCGTAACACGGCGGCGAGATAAGCCGTAGCCATAATCATCTAACATAATTTTGAGAGCGGATACGGTGTTATCAAAATTCGCCAACGGCTCGCCCATACCCATCATCACCACATTAGAAATCACCCGTTCGTTTTTGGGTGTCGCACCTAATGCACGATTGGCAACCCATAACTGACCGATAATTTCGGCAGTGGTTAAGTTGCGATTAAAGCCCTGTTTGCCTGTGGAACAAAACGCACAATCCAAAGCACAACCTGCTTGTGTTGAAACGCACAGCGTGCCGCGATTTTCTTCGGGAATAAACACCGTTTCAATGGCGTTTTGATTATCGACATTGAGTAGCCACTTTTTGGTGCCGTCTGTCGATGTATGTTCTTGAATGATTTCAGGCGGACGAATGTCGCAATTTTCCTGCAATTTCAAACGCAAAGACTTGGCAATATCCGTCATTGCATCAAAATCATCACAAGCACCCAAATGAATCTGCCGCATTAACTGCTTGGCACGAAAAGGCCTTTCCCCGATTGATTGAAAATAGGCGGTGAGTTTGGATAAGTCGAAATTGAGTAGGTTAATCATTGAATTTTTATTGATCTAATTCCCAACTTCTTTAAGGGAAGAGCATTTGACTTCGAAATACTCATAAAAAAAATCACCATCATTGGATCTAATAAGTGCTTTTGTCCTAATCGTTGCTTTTCCTGTTTTTGCTGAAAAACCATTTACAATATACTCATTTCCGTTCCATTTAACCATTTTCCCAACATAAATATTTTCGCATGCAGCCGATGCTACATTAGAAACCCCTAATAAACCCAAAACAAGGGCGGAAATTGCCAATTTTTTCATCATCGAAATCCTTTATAAAATATTTTCAGGTTGCCTGAAAAATTATCCAAAACTTCGTAGGGTGGATCTTCAACTCACCGTTAAAAACCTTTCAGGCTGCCTGAAATCGTTTTATTGGTTACGGTGGATAGAAGATCCAGCCTACACATTTGTTATGCGTGGGCAACAAGTTGCCCACCTTACCCACTGATTATCGTGGGCAAATTTCGGTTGCCGAGAAGAAGAACGCAATTTCAATTTTTGCGTTTTCCAAACTATCCGAACCATGCACCGCATTTGCGTCAATCGATTGAGCAAAATCCGCACGAATAGTGCCTGCGGCGGCTTCTTTGGGGTTAGTGGCACCCATTAACTCGCGGTTTTTCGCAACCGCATTTTCGCCTTCCAAAACTTGAACCATAACAGGGCCTGATGTCATAAATTCCACTAATTCGCCAAAGAATGGGCGTTCTTTATGCACCGCATAAAAGCCCTCTGCCTCACGGCGGCTTAAATGTTTCATTTTTGCAGCAACAATTTTCAAGCCATTGTCTTCAAAGCGGCTGTAAATTTTGCCAATTACATTTTTACCCACTGCATCGGGTTTTACAATCGATAAAGTGCGTTCAATCGCCATTTTGTTTATCCTTAAAATTTTCAAAAAAGTTCGCTATTTTAATATAACTTGTCCTTTTTAGAAACCCCCGCAAAGCTGCTATCTGTGGCATATTGAAAGCGTTATACCTTGCGTGCATTACTTTGAAGTCATCTTGCATTCATTAAGTTTTACGAAGATTACATTCTGAAATCATTGAAAAATAGGGCTTTTAGAGCAGGAAGTGATAATATTAGTATAAAAAAGATGACAAACCGCTTCATCATTCGGTACAATGCACGGCGTTTCACTAACTCATTTTAGGAAAGTACACAACATGGAACAAAAAGAAATCGAACAACGCGTCAGAGAAATCGTGGCAGAACAATTAGGCAAAGAAATTGCTGAAATTAAAAACGAATCATCTTTCCAAGATGATTTGGGTGCAGATTCTTTAGATACTGTTGAATTGGTGATGGCTTTGGAAGAAGCTTTTGGTTGCGAAATTCCAGATGAAGAAGCGGAAAAAATCACTACCGTTCAACAAGCCATTGACTATGTTGCAGCTCACCTTTAATCTATTGGGCTTGTAACTTGCTTTATTCTTGGAATAGATAGAGATTGTGCTTATCTTCCAAGTTTTTTAAAAATCCAATAGCCTTTGAACAGTTGTGTTCAAAGGCTTTTTGTCCATAAGGATTTGACATGAATGGAAATCGTCGAGTGGTCATTACTGGTTTAGGACAGGTGTCGCCTGTGGGCAATACCGTTGCCGAAGCATGGGAAAATTTGCTTGCTGGTAAAAGTGGTATTGGTTCTATTACTCGTTTTGACGCATCTTCTCTTGCCTGCACCATCGCAGGCGAAGTTCGTGATTTTGATGTTGAACAATACATTCCTGCCAAAGAAGCTCGTCGTATGGATAAATTTATCCACTATGGCATTGGTGCTGCGTTGCAAGCGATTGCTGATGCAGGATTAGATGACATTCCCAATCTCAATAAAGAAAGAGTTGGTGTGAATATTGGTGCAGGGATTGGCGGTTTGCCTGCGATTGAAAGTACAGCCATTACCGCACACACACAGGGTGCTCGCCGCATCAATCCTTTTTTTATTCCCAGTGCATTAATCAATTTAATTCCTGGTCAAATTACCATTTTGAAAGGTTATTGCGGACCGAGTTATGGTTTGGTTTCAGCCTGCACCACAGGCACGCACAGCATTGGCTTGGCGGCACGCAATATCGTGTATGGTGATGCTGATATCATGCTGGCAGGTGGGGCAGAAAGCACTTTATGTACTATTGGTGTTGGTGGTTTTGCTGCCATGAAAGCCTTGTCTACACGCAATGATGATCCAACTACTGCTTCTCGTCCTTGGGATAAAGACCGCGATGGTTTTGTGATGGGTGAAGGTGCGGGTGTTTTGGTGTTGGAAGAATTGGAACATGCCCAAAAACGCGGAGCGAAAATTTATGGTGAATTGGTTGGTTTTGGCATGAGTTCTGATGCACACCACATTACTGCTCCTAATTCCGAAGGACCTGCTTTGGCGATGAAAAACGCTTTGGCAGATGCACAACTCAATCCATCGGATATTGATTACATCAACGCTCACGGCACATCAACGCCTTTGGGCGACATCAATGAAACCACCGCCATCAAATTGGCTTTGGGGGCGGAAAATGCTAAAAATTTAGTAGTCAATTCCACCAAATCCATGACAGGTCATTTGTTGGGTGGTGCAGGTGGTATTGAAGCGGTTTATTCTGCTTTGGCTTTGTATCATCAAATCTCACCGCCAACCATCAATATTTTCAATCAAGATATTGAACACGGTTGTGATTTGGATTACTGTGCCAATACCGCTCGCGAGATGAAAATTCAAGCATTGCTTTCTAATTCTTTTGGTTTTGGCGGAACCAACGGAACTTTGGCAATGAAAC
This sequence comes from Neisseriaceae bacterium, assembly GCA_017645365.1. Classification (GTDB taxonomy): domain Bacteria; phylum Pseudomonadota; class Gammaproteobacteria; order Burkholderiales; family Neisseriaceae; genus RGIG9985. Next base: position 1,341 of record JAGCOT010000101.1, on the reverse strand, counting down.
GGTTTGAATAATCTTTCAGGTTGCCTCACAACAGGCAGCCTGAAAGATAAATAAACGACAGGCTGTTACTGTCGTTTTATTATTCAGGCAGCCTGAAAAATCAAAATATTCATATTTAAGGAAAATATTATGTCTGATACGCGTCATACTCCTTTGCTGATTCTTGGTTCAGGACCTGCTGGTTATACAGCGGCGATTTATGCAGCTCGTGCTAATTTAAAGCCTGTTTTAATCACAGGAATGCAACAAGGCGGACAACTGACTACCACCACAGAAGTGGAGAATTGGCCCGCAACCCCTGATGGTGTGATGGGTCCAGAATTGATGAATCAATTTTTGGCACACGCAGAACGATTTGGAACGGAAATTATTTTTGATCAAATTCATACGGTTCAACTGAATCAGCGTCCGTTTGAATTGACTGGCGATATGGGTAAATATTCTTGCGATGCTTTAATCATTGCCACAGGGGCATCGGCACAATATTTAGGCTTACCCAGCGAAACGGCCTATTTTGGCAAAGGCGTTTCGGCTTGTGCCACTTGTGATGGATTTTTCTATAAAAATCAAAATGTTGCCGTCGTAGGTGGAGGCAATAGTGCGGTGGAAGAAGCCTTGTATTTGGCGAATATTTGTCAAACTGTAACTTTAATTCATCGTCGCGATACTTTCCGTGCAGAAAAAATTCTTGTGCAACGCTTGTATGAAAAGGCGGAAACAGGAAAAATCATTCTTAAAACCAATGCTCAATTAGAAGAAGTTTTGGGTGATGAACAAGGCGTTACAGGCGTTCGTATCGTTGGGCATAACGGTCAAAAAGAGGAATTATCTGTACAAGGCGTGTTTATTGCGATTGGACATCGCCCCAATACCGAGATTTTTCAGGGACAAATTCAACTGAACGAGCGTGGTTATATCATCACGCAGGGCGGACATGAAGGCAATGTTACGCAAACCAATATCGAAGGGGTTTTTGCCGCAGGAGATGTTCAGGACGGCATTTATCAACAAGCCATCACCAGTGCGGCATCAGGCTGCCAAGCCGCGTTAGATGCTGAAAAATATTTGGATCAGTTAGGGAAAATATAAAGCCTGAAATAAGGTTTTAGAACCCCTGCAAAACTGGCATTTGTGCTATGACAACTTTGAAGAGCACATTGAGCCATTTTGCAGGGGTTTTAAATGATTTATTCAAAAATTGTGGCATAAGTAACAAAAAAGGTGCTAAAAAACGCTGAACACCTTATCATTATTGCTTTTTAGGAAGGTCAAATACTTTGAACACAAAAAATGCTTTTTTTGCGGCTCTAAACGCACCAAAAAGAATGGAAAACAGAATGG
>JAGCOT010000100.1 GCA_017645365.1 Neisseriaceae bacterium | reverse complement strand
ATTGACCGCAAATCTTTCCCACTTTTCTTGAAAGAATGTGAGTTTAGATTTAACTATGGGACACCAAAACAGCAACTCAAAACATTGCGAAAATGGTGTGGAATTTAACAATTTTTTGGGCTAATCTAATACAGCCCCTTATTTTTTGTTAAAACTTGTTCGATGTTTTGTTGAGTAGCGTCAATTTTTGACATAATGTATCTCCGGATAAAAGAAAAAGAATACGAAAAAATTTTTCGCGACAAGCACGCTTTGTCAAGCAGCCTGAAATATTTTTCAGCTTGCCTTAAAACTGAAACAGGCAGCCGGAATATTATAAAACATATTGAAATCTTGGGTGTGATGTAAGTGCTCGATAGATGTTGTCTAATTGTTCTTTGGATTGTGCGGTCAGCATCACTGTGGCACTGGTGTAGGTTTTGGCACTGCTTTGTTTGAATGTAATGTTTTGCAAAGTTAAATCAGGGGCGTGTGGCACGATGGTTTGCCAAACTACTTGGGCAAAATCATCGCCACTTTTGCCTACGATTTTTAAGGGAAAAGAACAAGGGAAAGTGAGTAATTCTTCTTGATGATTCATAATCTGCTTTCTATTGGGCTGATGTTGAAATTAAAGATTCAATGCTTTTGGTGGTTAAAGAGTCCGTATCGCAACGCAAAGTTTGATGCAGTTGATGAAAATCATCAACTAATTGTGCAACGCCGTCTGGGTTTTCTAATAATTGTGTGATTTCTTGGGCTAAATTTTGCGGGCGTGCTTTGCCTTGTAATAATTCAGGCACTGCAAATCGTTTTAATAAAATATTAGGCAAACTGACATAAGGAATTTTAACAATCATTTTCAGCAATGCGAAAGTAAAAGAAGAAATTTTATACGCCACCACCATCGGACGCTTGCACAGGGCAACTTCTAATGTGGCTGTCCCACTGGCAACCAACACTGCATCAGAAGCAATAATGGCTTCTTGTGCATGCCCAGACATCAATCGCAAAGGCAAATCTGCCATTTCTAATTTTTCAATCCAATGCAAAACACGCACACGAGTGGCAACCGTTGCCACTGGCAGCAGGAAAAGAATATCGGGATATTGTGCCGATAATTGTCGTGCGGTTTTAAGAAAAATCGGTGCTAATTCGTCCACTTCGCCTACGCGTGAACCTGGCATCAGCGTAATGACTTTGCGTGATGGTTCGATTTTGAGCATTTCTCGCATGGCATGAAGATTGTTTTCTAACGGAATACTTTGTGCCAAAGGGTGCCCAACAAAAACTGCTTTTCCGCCTGCCTGTTGATACAATTCTGGTTCCATTGGAAATAGACACAAAACCAAATCTGCAATTTCAACGATTTTTTTTACACGACCTGACCGCCATGCCCAAACCGATGGACTCACATAATGAATGGTGGGAATCCCTGATTTTTTCATTACCTTTTCGATGCCAAAATTAAAATCAGGAGCATCAATGCCAATAAACAGATCCAGTGATTGATTTTGAAGTTGCTGTATCAAACCACGCCGTAAGCGTGATAATTCGGGCAAATGTTTGAGTACTTCCACCAAACCACGCACCGCTAATTTTTCTTGCGGATAAAGACTTTGACAACCTGCGGCAATCATTTTGGAACCGCCGATGCCAATAAACTGTGCATCAGGATAGCGTGATTTAAACGCCTCAATAAGACGACCACCAAGTAAATCACCAGACGATTCGCCAGCCACAATGCCAATACGCAAAGAACGATGATGCATGATTCAACCTATTTTTAAAAACGCATGAGATTTTACGCTTGTTTCGATGGAGAAAGTTTTATTTTCAGGTAGCCTGAAAAAATTTGAAGTTCTGTTGGGACATTTCATCAAAATTGATGCGATTACGCTGAAAATATTCAATATCAAAAAAGCACCTTAATGATTTAAGGTGCTTTTGATGGGTTGTAGAAAAATTAGTTTTCTAAACGAACCACTGCTACTTTTACTTGGGCTACAACATCATGATGCAATGCAATTTCTACATCATAATCGCCTAATGCTTTTAATGGTCCATCTGGTAAACGAACACAAGAGCGGGCAAATTCTACGCCTAATGCTTGTGCTGCTTCTGCAATATCGCCGGTTGTAACAGAACCAAATAAACGACCATCTTCACCTGCTTTTTGAGCAACGGTTAAGGTTTGTCCGTCTAATTTTTCTTTGCGTGCTTCCGCTTCTTTGAGAATTTCTGCTTGGCGTGCTTCAAATTCTGCACGGCGTGCTTCAAATTCTGCCAAGTTTTCTTTGGTGGCACGCTTTGCTTTTCCTTGTGGAATCAAAAAGTTACGCGCGTAACCATTTTTGACATTCACCACATCACCTAACTGTCCCAAACTGCCAACTTTTTCTAAAAGAATAATTTGCATTGTGCATCCCTTTCTTATTTATGTTGGTCAGTGTAAGGCAACAACGCTAAAAAACGAGCGCGTTTGACTGCTGTGGATAACTGACGCTGATAATGCGATTTGGTGCCAGTGATACGAGAAGGAATAATTTTGCCATTTTCAGCAATAAAATCTTTCAAAATATCAACTGCTTTGTAATCAACTTCTTTAATGCCTTCTACCGTGAAGCGGCAGAATTTTTTACGTTTGAATGTTGGTCTTGCCATGTTCAATCACCTTTTTAACTAATCAATCAAAGCCATTATTCGGCAGTGGCATCAGTAGCAGTTTCAACTCCACCTGCTTGACCTGTCAGAAGATTTTTGCTTTTTTCTTCTTTCATCATTGGAGAAGGTTCTGTTACTGCATGTTTCATTTTGATCGTCAAATGACGCAAAACCGCATCGTTGAAACGGAACAAAGTTTCGATTTCATCAACGGTTTCTGGCAAACATTCAATGTTCATCAAAACATAATGTGCTTTGTGCAGTTTGTTGATTGAATAAGCCAATGGACGGCGACCCCAATCTTCCAAACGGTGGATTTTGCCACCTGCTTCGGTAATCAAGGTTTTGTATCGTTCCACCATGGCACCTACTTGTTCACTTTGATCTGGGTGAACAATAAAAACGATTTCATAGTGTCGCATGAAAACTCCTTATGGATATAAAGCCTAAACGCCATGCGTGTGCGATAGGCAAGGTTAATAACACGATTTAAATCGCACGAAACATCTGTTCATCAGATGCTTTTGGATTCAGGCAGTTTTCAGGCTGCCTGAATCCAAATATCAATGAGATATTTAAACTTTTGCTGCTGCGGCTACTTCTGCGGCGTAATCAACCACTTTTTTCTCAATACCGTCGCCTACTTTATAGCGAACGAAACTGAAAATTTGTGTATTGTTTTCTTTCAAAAACTGTGCAACGGTTTGGTCTGGATTCATCACAAATGCTTGACCGTTTAAGGTAACTTCTGCCAAGTATTTGCGAATACGACCTTCAACCATTTTAGCAGCAATGTCAGCAGGTTTGCCTAATGCAATCGCTTGCTCGGTGTAAATATGGCGTTCTTTTTCTACCAAAGCGGGATCCACTTCGTTTTCAGAAACGCATTGAGGTTTAGCAGCCACGATGTGCATGCCTACTTTGCGGGCAATGTCTTCTGAACCTTCGTATTCCACCAAAACGCCTTCGGTAGCCAACGCACCGTGAATGTAAGAAGTTAATTGGTGTGTGGTTTCAATACATTGGAAGCGGCGAACGGACATGTTTTCGCCCAATTTTGCAATCAATGCTTTGCGATCGGCTTCTACCAATTCGTTTAACGCTTCAATAGAAGCTGGTTTATTCGCCACTGCTACTTGTGCACTTTTTTGTGCCAAAGCCACAAAGCCTGCGTCTTTGGCAACGAAGTCGGTTTCACAGTTGACTTCAACCAAAGCCCCTGTATTGCCTTCAATCACACAAGCCAAAACGCCTTCTGCTGCGGTACGACCAGCTAATTTACCTGCTTTTGCACCTGATTTAATACGCAAAATTTCTTCGGCTTTTTCCATGTTGCCATCGGCTTCTACCAAAGCTTTTTTACATTCCATCATGCCCAAGCCAGTGGCTGCACGAAGTTCAGCAACCATTTTTGCAGTAATTTCTGCCATAACTGAATCCTTTATTATGAAATGATGAGATTACTCTGCTGCGGCTGCATCAGAAGCAGCTTGTGCGGTTTCTTGTAAAGATTGTGCTTTGCCTTCCAAAATAGCGTCAGCAATGGCACGGCAATACAAGCGAATGGCTTTCGCAGAATCATCGTTACCAGGAATCACATGTTTGATGCCATCAGGACTGTTGTTAGAATCCACAACAGCAATCACAGGAATGCCTAATTTATTTGCTTCGATGATGGTACCTTTTTGATAACCTGTATCAATCACAAAAATAGCGTCAGGCAAGCCTTTCATTTCTTTAATGCCACCCAAAGAGCGTTCTAATTTCTCCACTTCACGACTTAAATCCAATAATTCTTTTTTGTTCAGACCTTTGGATTCGCCGTTTTCCAATGTGGTGCGTTTTTCTTCCAAACGCTTGATGGATTGTTTAACGGTTTTGTAGTTGGTTAACATGCCACCCAACCAACGATGATCCACATAAGGAGCACCTGCACGCTGTGCTTCTTCCTGAATGATTTCACGAGCTTGGCGTTTAGTGCCAACAAATAAGACGGTGCCTTTATTGGCAGCCAAACGGCGAACAATGTCTTGTGCTTCGTTCAATAAAGGAAGGGTTTTTTCCAAGTTGATGATGTGGATTTTGTTACGAGCACCAAAAATGTATTGTTCCATTTTTGGGTTCCAATAACGGGTTTGATGACCGAAATGAACACCAGCCTCCATCATTTGACGCATGGTAATTTGAGACATAAATTTTCCTTAAAATCAAAGGGTTAAAATTTAACACCGTACGGAAGAATCTTTGAAATCGTTCAAAGACACCCTTTGCCAACGGTGTAACTATTTACTTTTCTTGTTGCAATTTTTGCAAAAGAAAACTGGCGATTATACTGATTTAATGTAAAGAAATCAAATACTTTTGAGCACAATCTGAAAGCGATTTGGGATATTTTCAGGTTGCCCATCTATATCAAACAGGCAGGCTGAAAGCGATTTGGGATATTTTCAGGCTGCCTATCTATATCAAACAAGCAGCCTGAAAGCGATTTAAGATGTTTTCAGGTTGCCTATCTATATCAAACAGGCAGCCTGAAAGCGATTTGGGATGTTTTCAGGTTGCCTATCTATATCAAACAGGCAGCCTGAAAGCGATTTGGGATGTTTTCAGGTTGCCTATTTATATCAAACAGGCAGCCTGAAATTTTAGGCATTACCGTTGGCGAATTTAAGCTTGCAATACTCGATTGACAATTTCGTTGAGCGATACGGCTTGTGCTTCGTTTTCGCCGCGTTTTTGATATTCCACTTGATTGTTGGCTAAACCACGATCGCCAATGACGATGCGTTGTGGAATGCCAATCAATTCAGAATCTGCCAATAAAACCCCTGCCCTTTCATTGCGGTCATCCAAAAGCACTTCAACGCCAGCGGCTTGTAAATCAGCATAAATTTGATCGGCAGCAGCACGGACAGTTTCTGATTTGTGATAATTCATCGGTACAATGACTACGGAAAACGGTGTCATGCTCGGCGTCCAAATAATGCCTTTGTCATCGTGATTTTGCTCAATCGCAGCCGCCATAATGCGTGTGATGCCAATGCCATAACAGCCCATTTCCATAATGATGGATTGACCTTTATCGTCCAAAACAGTGGCATTTAAGGCTTGGGCATATTTGGTTCTTAATTGGAAAACATGCCCCACTTCAATACCACGAGCCAGTTTCAGGGTGCCTTTGCCATCGGGAGAACGATCGCCTTCCACCACATTACGCAAATCAACAAATTGTGGTTCTGGACAATCCCTACCAAAACAAAAACCCGTGTAGTGGAAATCGTTTTCGTTGGCGCCAATCACCATGTCGGCGGATTTTTCAATGGCAAAATCGGCATAGATTTTTCCTGTAAAACCAACAGGTCCCAAAGAACCACCATCAGCTCCAAAGGCAGCCTGAATTTGTTCGGCATTGGCCATGACCAATGGCGATTGAATGTCGTCTAATTTTTCGGCTTTAATTTCGTTGAGTTCATGGTCGCCACGCAAAAGTAAAAGAACAGGTTGATTGTCCTTACCCAAAACCACAATGGATTTAATCGTTTTTTCCGCAGGAATATGAAGAAATTCCACTAATTCGCTAATGGTTTTGGCATTAGGCGTGGCAATTTTTTGTAAGGATTGAGTTGCCGATGCTCGCTCGCCTGACAAGGGTAAAGTTTCAGCCAATTCAATATTGGCAGCGTAATTAGAATCAGGACAGTAAGCAATAACATCTTCGCCCGATGGGGCTAAAACTTGAAATTCATGAGAACCTGTTCCACCAATGCTGCCTGTATCCGCCGCCACAGGACGATAGGTTAAGCCTAAACGATCAAAAATCGTGCAGTAGGCAGAGTACATTTTTTGATAGGTTTCTTGCAAAGAAGTTAAATCAGTATGAAAAGAATAAGCATCTTTCATCACAAATTCGCGGGCACGCATTACGCCAAAACGCGGACGGACTTCATCGCGAAATTTGGTTTGAATATGATAAAAATTGATGGGCAGTTGTTTGTAACTTTTGATTTCATTACGCACAATGTCGGTGATGACTTCTTCGCAAGTAGGACCTAAAACAAAATCGCGTTCGTGGCGGTCTTTGATGCGAAGTAATTCTTTGCCATAAAAATCCCATCGTCCTGATTCTTGCCACAATTCCGCTGGTTGTACCACAGGCATCAACAATTCGATTGCTCCTGCTCGATTCATTTCTTCACGCACGATATTTTCAATTTTGCGAAGCACGCGAAGCCCCATCGGCAACCATGTGTACAATCCTGACGCAATACGGCGAATTAAACCTGCTCGCAACATCAGTTGATGACTGACTAATTCAGCGTCAGCAGGGGCTTCTTTGAGTGTGGAAATGTAAAATTGTGATGCTTTCATAAGGCTTCTCTTTTCAATACAAAATTTGGTTATTTTATCATTCTTATGAATATCAGTTGTATTTGCTTCAATGAAGAAAGGCAACCTGAAAACTTTGCCAAACGCAATCTGTTTCTGAATGCAGTAAGAAAAGAATTTTTATGAAAACAACCAGTGGAGATTTTTTATCAGTGCTTATTATCAAAATCAGAATGACAAGATGATCTCCGCTCCACGCATACTGCTCGCCTCATGCGTAGAGGTCAGGCTGCCTGATATAGAGTCTTACAAGGTTTCTGTAAGTATTTTCATGTTCATTGTGAGCACACAAATCTATTCACTTCATTCTTTCGTTGCCATTGTTGCAAAATGGATACATGGCGTAAGTGGAAAAAATCTCTTTAAAATCAATGGCTTATATATATATATATATATATTGTCATTAGTGATTTTTCGAAAATTTTTGTTCGCAAAATTTGCCATAAATTTGATGGGCTTGTAGCATTCCCTTTTGAAAATTTTTTAACTCATTAAGGAATAGAAACAATGAATAAATTGGTTTTAGCAATCAGCACTGCATCTTATTTAGCACTAACCGCTTGTGGCGGTGGTGGCGGTGGAGAACCAGGAGATTCTCCTGTAACCGTTACTCCAACGACCAATCCATCTACCAGTAACGGTAGCAATAACGGTGGTTCTTCAACTGGTAACGCCACTGGTGGTAGTTCCAATAGTGGTAGTTCCAATAGCGGTAGTTCTAATAGTGGCAGTTCTGGTGGCAGTGGTTCAAACACAAGTTCAACTGCTCCCAAAGCCTATGAACCTGCACAAGAATCCAGCTGGAATGACCCAGTTTCTACTGGCAAACCAGCAACATTCAAATCTGCCGCTGCTACTGGCTCTCACGATACTGCTGCTAAATTCAACAAAGTTACTGTTAATGGTACTGAAATGGACATTATTCCTAACGGTTTTCATATAGGCAAAACATATAACAACGGTCAAAGTGATTATCAAATCGTTGTTGGTGGAAATGGTTCGCCCAATGCAGCAGAAAATAGAGGCACTGCGTATGCTCGATACGGATTTGTGTATGATAAAGTTGCCAAAGTTACCACTATTTTCTACCAAGGCGTTCCGACAAGCAACATGCCGACAACAGGTTCAGCAACTTATAAAGGTTATGCACTTGCTTATTTGCCAGAAAAAGATGTATTTAATGAAGGTGAATCTTCTTTTAATGTGGATTTTGCCAATAAAAAACTGACGGGCACTCTGTCTAACTGGGGAGGCGGATTAAAAGCTGTCTCTATTTCCTCCACAATTACTGGCAACACCTTCAAAGGCGACAATAATCAAGGCAAGTTCTACGGTTCAAATGCCCAAAACTTGGCAGGTTCTTTTGTGGATAAAACCCAAAAACTGCAAGGTGCATTTGGTGCTAACAAGCAATAATTGCTTGATTATTGAAATAAAAAATCCCATTCAAACGAATGGGATTTTTTCAGGCTGCCTGAAACCTTATTGAAAACGATGATTGATCGGCATTTGCCAATGATTGTCAAAAGCCCTGCGGCTGATGATTGGACCAATCGCCCCTTGTTGTCGCTTGTATTCAGAAATACGCAATAAACGCACAGTTTTTTGAACTTCATCCGCAGAAAATCCACGCTGAATTAAAGTATTTGCAGAAATATTCTCTTCCATTAAAGCCTGTAACATAGCGTCTAAAACGGCGTATTCTGGTAGTGAATCTTGGTCGGTTTGATTGGGACGCAGTTCGGCAGAAGGCGGACGGTCGATAATGGATTGCGGAATAATTTCATCTTGTTTTTCTCGATTCAGCCAGCGTGCTACGGCATAAACTTGGGTTTTAAACAAATCCTTAATAGGAGCAAAACCACCATTCATGTCGCCATACAAGGTAGCATAACCCATCGCCACTTCTGATTTATTCCCCGTTGTCAGTAACAAAGCCCCTGTTTTATTGGAAAGTGCCATAAGTAATGTACCGCGAATACGGGCTTGTAAATTTTCTTCGGTAACATCTTCTGCAAGCCCTGCAAAACGATGCGATAAAGCGTTTTTAAAGCTATCAAATATTGGAGAAATAGGGATACTTTCATAACGAACCCCCAAATGCTCTGCCATTTGCGTGGCTGCGGTATTGCTCAATTGAGCTGTATATTGACTGGGCATGAGCAATACTTCACAATGTTCTGCACCAATGGCATCAACTGCCAATGCCAATACCAAAGCGGAATCCATGCCACCTGATAAGCCCAAGCACACTCGTTGAAAACCACAGCGTTGAATATAATCTCGCAAACTCATCACGATCGCCGTATAACTTTGTGCTTCAAAAGATTGTGGAATCGGTTTCAGGCTGCCTGAAAAACCTTTTTCTTCTTCCCATACAACAAAATCTAAACTTTCCTGACAAAAGGCAGCCTGAAAAGTTATTTTTCCTTGTGCATCCGTTGCAAAAGAAGTTCCATCAAACACCCATTCATTAGAACCGCCACAAAGATTGGCATAAATGACAGGCAGTGCAGTTTGTTGTGCTTGTTGCATACGCTCTTTATAAACATCTGGATAAAATGGCGATGCGTGCATGCTGATCACCGCTTGGGCACCTTGTTGACGAATCAATGCCAACTGCTGGGCATTTTGTAATTCTTCTTCAATCAAAAGGGCAAAACGATGATTTTGATAAGTCAAAACGGTGGCTTCGTTTCCTTGTGAAAAATAGCGATATTCATTCAAAGGATGATGCGAAGATAAAACAGATTTTTTGTGAATGGCCAAAATTTGACCATTTTCAATCACCATTGCCACATGATAAAAAACAGCGTTTTCTTGATACGGCAAGCCGATAATGACTGCAATATCACGAAGTTGCTTGATTTTTTCAATCGCTTGTTGTGTGCGTTGTACAAAATCTTGATGCCATAATAAATCGTGAAGAGGATAACCTGACAGCGACATCGCTGGCGTAATCAGCAAGTCGGCCCCTTGTGCTTTGGCGTTTTCAGCCGTTGCAATTATTTTTTCAGCATTGGCATCAAAATCACCAACAATGGGATTAAATTGGAAAACAGCGATTTTCATAAAGCAGTCCTTCTTATATTTTTTCAGGGTGCCTATATTTCAGGCTGCCTGAAAAATCTGAAAATAGTCAATTCATGGCAAAACCATGTTGCATGACTTACCGTATATTTATATTGTCTTTGCTTATATGAACCAACCGTACCATTTCAGGCTGCCTGAAACGATATTTAAATGATTTTCATACAGCAGTGATAAATTCGCCCATCTGCTGAAAACAAACAGATGGGCGAATCAAGCATGATAACAGTTTAATGTTCTACATCTTTCCAATATTCTTTTTTCAAGAAATAGGTCAATGGTAACAAAACGAGTAACAAGAACAACAACACAAAATAACCAATTTGCTTACGACTTTGCTGAACAGGCTCGCCCATCCATACCATAAAATTCACCAAATCACGAACATAATTATCGAATTCTTCGGTATTGGCAGTGCCATTGGTTACGGTTGTATGCAAACCACCTGCAACCCATTTCAATTTAGGAACATTGACACCATGTTCATCAGTTTCCCAAACGGGCATTCCGTTTTCATCAAGTTCTACTGCTTGAATCCCCCCTTGCTCCCACAAAATGTTGGGCATACCCGCTTTATCAAAAACGGTGTTGTTCCAACCTGTTGGGCGTGTTGGATCTTGATAAAAACCACGCATATAAGCATACAGATAATCTGCACCACGAGAACGAGCCATCAAGCTTAAATCAGGTGGTGCCACACCCAACCACGCTTTTGCATCGTTAGAATCCATAGCAGAACGAATGGTATCGCCGATTTTAGCATTGGGATCAAAAATCAAATTGGTTTTAATTTGATCTTCTGTTAAACCAATGTCTACTAAACGGTTGTATCGAACTGATGATGCCGCATGGCAACCTGAACAATAGTTCATAAAAATTTGAGCCCCGCGTTGCAAACTGGCTTGATCTCGCAAATCAATCGGTGCTTTGGGGTAAGAACTTGTGCTGGCAACGACAACACTTAAAGGTGCGACAGCAAGTACGGCTGTCAGCAACAATGCTTTCAATCGTTTATTCATGGCGTCTTCCTTAAATGTTGGTTGCAAACAGATACGCAACAACAAGCGTAATGGCAACATATACAAAGAACATAACTTTTTGACGAGTTGTGCTGAATGTTACACGCGCAGGTGGCTGCTTATTCACACCCATGCGGCTGTAAAATGGCATGCCAATAAAGAATGCGAAATAGACAAAGGTCAAAATGCGAGCAATCGCCGTACGCAAATCTGTTGCAGGCATCGCTCCCAAAATACCTAAACCAATAAACGCAATCACAAACAGAACCACTGCTACTTTGAAAATGGTGCTGCGATAGCGAATTGATTTCACTTCACCTTTATCCAACCAAGGCAATAAGGCAATCAATACCACTGCTGCCCCCATAGCAATCACCCCCCAAACTTGAGTATTCAAGAATGAAGGCACAGCACGCAAAATGGCATAGAATGGTGTGAAATACCAAACTGGTGCAATGTGTGCAGGTGTTTTCATTGGGTCTGCTGGGTCAAAGTTGGGTGCTTCCAAGAAATAACCGCCACCTGTTGGAGCAAAGAATAATACACCACAGAATGCGATCAAGAAGACCACTACACCCAAAATGTCTTTCACAGTGTAGTAAGGATGGAATGGAATACCGTCCAATGGAATGCCGTTTTCATCTTCATTATCGTGAATCTCAATACCATCAGGGTTGTTAGAACCTACTTCATGCAAGGCGATTAAGTGTGCTACAACCAAGCAGATTAAAACCAATGGAATAGCAATCACATGCAAGGAGAAGAAACGGTTTAAGGTTGCGTCTGACACATTAAAGTCGCCACGAATCCATACGGATAAATCTGGACCAATCACTGGAATTGCAGAGAACAAGTTAATAATCACTTGTGCCCCCCAGAATGACATTTGTCCCCATGGCAACAAATAGCCCATAAACGCTTCTGCCATTAAGCATAAGAAAATCAATGCACCAAAAATCCACACCAATTCACGCGGTTTTTTGAATGAACCATAAATCAAACCACGGAACATATGCAAATAAACCACAATAAAGAAGAACGATGCCCCTGTGGAGTGCATATAGCGAATAATCCAACCACCTGAAACATCTCGCATGATGTATTCAACTGATGCAAAAGCAACAGGTAAACCATCTGCATTCAGGTTGCCATCAGGCTTGAAGTTCATGGCAAGGAAAATACCGCTGACAATTTGAATGACTAATACCAATAATGCCAATGAACCAAAGTAATACCAAAAGTTAAAATTTTTGGGAGCATAATATTCACTGACTTGTGATTTCCATAAGGTCGTTAATGGAAAACGGGCATCAATCCAGTTAAGTAACTTACTATTCGATTGAGGTTGTTCTTTTTTCATATTGATCCCTCTTTTAGCTATCCAAACCAACCGTAATCATTGACTCACTATCAAATCGGTACGGTGGAATAACAAGATTAGTCGGAGCGGGCATACCTTTGAATACACGCCCTGCAAGATCGAATTTTGAACCATGACAAGGACAGAAAAATCCGCCTTTCCAATCAGCACCTAAATCAGCAGGTGCCAAATCTGGTCTGTATGTTGGAGAGCAACCCAAATGGGTGCAAATACCAACAGCCACAAGCCATTCTGGTTTAATAGACCTCGTAGCATTTTGACAGTAATCGGGCTGTTGAGAAGTAACGCTGGACTCTGGATCAGATAAATTGCCATCGTTTGCACTCAAATCTTGCAACTGTTGTTCTGTGCGATGCAGAATCCAAACAGGTTTGCCTTGCCATGCAACGGTTAATAACGCACCTGATTCGACTTTGCTCAAATCTACTTCTACTGGTGCCCCTGCTGCTTTTGCTCGTTCAGAAGGTTTCCAACTTGCCAAAAATGGGACCGCAACACCAACCGCCGCAACTGCCCCAGCAGCACTTGTTGCCAACGTTAAGAAGCGTCGGCGACCATGGTTAATTTCTTGATTACTCATTCACTTATTTCCTAAAAAATCTTTGGTAGTCGTTGAATGTTTCCAATAAAACTTGCTAATTTTACCTGATTTTCTCATGAAGATTAAGATGTTTTTATGCAAAATAAAATGCAAATTTTTCGTGATGAAAAATTTGCATGATTATTGCGTTACAAAAGGATGTCCGTATGTTGCTTGAATGAGTATCACTCATATAGACAAGTTACACCGATGCTTCATCGTTTTTAGGAGAAATCATCTGTGCCAAAACTTGGGGTTGCAACAAGCGAACATGCCTGTGTTGAACATCAATCACGCCACTTTTTTGAAATTTAGAAAAGGTGCGACTAACCGTTTCTAATTTCAGCCCCAGATAACTCCCAATTTCTTCACGCGACATACGCAGAACAAAATCATTGGAAGCAAAACCCCGTGCGTGTAAGCGATGGGATAAATTCATCAAAAAGGTAGCGATGCGTTCTTCGGCCTTCATGTTGCCCAACAACATCATAATGCCCTGATCGCGAACAATTTCGGTACTCATCAAACGCATAAAATGACGGCGTAAAGATGGAATCTGCATTCCCAGTTCTTCCACAAGTGCAAAAGGAACTTCGCACACTTCACTGTCTTCCAAAGCAACGGCATTGCAAGTATGTTTGTTATTGGAAATGCCATCCATGCCCATCAATTCGCCAGACATATAAAAGCCAGTTACTTGATCTCTACCGTCAGAACTGGCAATGGTGGTCTTAAAAAAACCTGTACGAATAGCAAAAAGAGAAGTAAACGCATCGCCAGCACAGAAAAGGTATTGTCCTTTCAATAAACGGCGACTTTGACGAATAACTGTATTCAGTTGATCAAATTCATCTGGTTGAAGCCCAACGGGCAAGCACAATTCTCGCAAAGAGCAAGAAGAACATAGGATTTTTAATGTTGGATATTGTCCGAAAGGCATTACACTTTTCCTGAAATCTTGATGTGTTATACAAAGTAAGTATCCTTACGATTTTCAAACAATATTTGATTTTTGTCAAAAAAACTTTACTGACTTACATCAATTTCACTGTTTTTTCGCATTGAAAAATCTTGATAACCCTTATTAAAATGCAACAATTTTAATTTATTGATTGGGCAACAAGCCATGTCTGAACAAAATTTTAGCACCATTGACTTTGATCGAAAACTCATTGAATCCTTGCCATCTAATGGTCCTCGTTATACTTCTTATCCAACCGCTGACCGTTTTAACACTCAATTTACCGAGTCGAATTATATTTCTGCTTTGAAACATCGCTCTTCTGGTGCGTTAGATAAACCTTTGTCTTTGTACATTCACATTCCATTTTGCAATACCATTTGCTTTTATTGTGGTTGCAATAAAATCGCCACCAAAGACCGCTCTGTTGCCGATCGTTACATTGATTATTTAGAAAAAGAAACGCAGTTATTGCGTCCCCATCTCAAAGGGCAACATCGTTTAGAACAACTGCATTTTGGCGGTGGCACACCTACTTTTTTATCTGATGAGCAGTTTCAACGCATTTTTTCCATTATTGGCGATACTTTTGAGTTGATTGACAATGGCGAATACTCCATTGAAATCGACCCACGCAAGGTTACAAAAGAAAACATTCAAAACTTGGCAAAACTGGGTTTAAATCGCATGAGTGTTGGGATTCAAGATTTTAATCCTGATGTTCAGGCTGCCGTAAATCGTATTCAAAGTGAAGAAGAAACTCGCACGGTTATTGAAGCCGCTCGTGAAAATGGTTTTAAATCGGTTAGTGTTGATTTAATTTATGGTCTTCCGCATCAAACATTGGATAGCATCAAAACAACACTGGACAAAACTTTGGCATTATCTCCTGACCGTTTGGCACTCTACCATTACGCTCATTTGCCGCATTTATTCATGCCGCAACGCCGAATTGATGATGCTGCAATTCCCAGCAGTCAAACCAAATTGGATATTTTGCAGTATGCCGTACAACGCTTAACGGACGAAGGCTATTTGTTCATCGGCATGGACCATTTTGCCAAACCGCAAGATGAATTATCCATCGCCTTGCAACAAGGTCGATTACAACGCAATTTCCAAGGTTACTCAACCTATGCCGAATGTGATTTGATTGGATTGGGCGTTTCTTCCATTGGTAAAGTAGGCAATGTTTATGCTCAAAACGAACGCGGTTTAGACATTTACTACGCCAAAATTGATGCAGGTCAATTGCCCATCATGCGTGGCTATACACTGAATAAAGACGATTTATTACGCCGTGGGATTATTCAAGCATTGATGTGTCGTTTCTCTTTGTCCATGTTGCCATTTGAAGAGCAATACAGCATTCGCTTCCGTGATTATTTTGCTACTGAAATGGCAGAATTGAAACAAATGGAAGAGTATGGTTTAGTAGAAATTGAACCACAATTTATTTGGGTTACGGATAAAGGGCGTTTTCTCATTCGCAATATTGCTATGATTTTTGATGCTCATCTTCGCCATAGCAAAACCACTGCTACCTATTCAAAAACCGTTTAAAAAACAGGCAGCCTGAAAAAGAAATTACATTCAGGTTGCCTGAATGAATTAAATTCTAGGGGCTGTATTAGATTAGCAGTTATGATAGACTGCAAAAATGAAGATAACGCATTGTAAATTAAAGAAATCTGTACAGAAGAAACTGCTTGAATTTTTTGTATTAGAAGTTACAGCAAGAAGTGCAGCCGATATTTT
>JAGCOT010000099.1 GCA_017645365.1 Neisseriaceae bacterium | reverse complement strand
GGCTGCCATCATGGTATGAATAGACGCAATAAGATATTGTTTATTAAGGATTTTTTATCTTTAAAACAGAGTAAATAGCACCTTTTTTGTTACTTTAAAAGGTGCTACTCAAAAATAGCACCTTTTTTGTTACTTATGCCTCAATTAAGGCTTGGTTTGGGGTAATCAGCCATTCGTCGGACGCTTTCAGGCTGCCTGAAATCATTTTTGCATTGCCATTCTTTAAAAATTTCAATCAAGGTTTTACAAGTTTCAACACACTGCCATTTATGGTGTGATATACGGCTTTGTTGTATTTTTGTTGAAAAATAACTCTAAAATCAAAATATTGGTTCAATACTTTTGCCAAGTATATTCGCCACCTCTAAAATTCCGATAAACGGTTGATAAATGAATATTAACGGTTTGAAGTTTTAAGTATTTTTCATTTTTGAGGTAATTTATGGCTTTAAATAACAACGGTATCGTTCTTTCTTTGGTTAACGATACAGGCAAATCCAATCGAGACAATTTAACCAACAACAGCACATTCAAAGTAACTGGTGTTGAAGGTCAATCATGGGTATATCGCGTTGACGGTGGTGCATGGCACACCGGTTCAGGCAACACGATTTCTGGCATTTCAGGCGATGGCAAACATCGTGTAGAAGTCAGTCGCTCACAAGATGGTGTTAATCCTTTGGCTGGTCAAAAAACCGAAGGTTATAACTTCACATTAGACACCCAATCTAATTTTACCTTAAACGAAAGATTTGGTCCTATTATTAAAAGCAAATTGGTTCTCAACGGCAAAGCCGAAGCAGGTTCTACTGTTGAGTTAGTCGTTAATGGCGTTACCAAAGTGGTTACCGCAGGTCCTTTGGGCAATTACAGTGCCACTTTTATGGGCGTTGATTCCAAAAATTACAGCGGCACAGTCAAAGTAACCGATAAAGCAGGCAATACTGCCACCCAATCCATCGGTAATGTTCATGTCAATCCAGAACCCCCTACCCCACAACCTGACCAACCAATCAGCATGAAATTGGTCAACGACACTGGCGTTTCTAATAAGGATAATTTAACCAAAGACGGTACATTTAAAGTTTTGAACACCAATGGTAAAGATTGGGTGTATCGCATTGATGGCGGTGCATGGCAAAAAGGTTCAGGCGACCAAGTAAAAGTAACAGGTGCTGATGGACAACATCGCCTTGAAGTTGCTTTCACCAACGATGGTAAAAATCCTATCAACGGCAAACCTGGTGATGGCTATACTTTCACTTTGGACGCATCAACCAAACAACCACATATTGAATCCAAATACAACACCAATACTGGCAAAATGACCGTATACGGCGAAGCAGAAGCAGGGGCTACTGTAAAAATCACCGTTGCAGGCAAAACCGTTACCGTTACCGCAGATAACAACGGTAAATATTCTGCTGATTTAGCGATTGCACAAACCAACCAAACGCATCGTGAAAATGTCAAAGTAGAAGTCAGCGATAAAGCAGGTAATGCGGCTTCTAAATCTGGTATTACTTGTGAAGTGCCTGCTGCTACTACTGAACCTAATCCAGTCGATTTAGCTAAACAAAGATTAGACAATGCAAAAACTAATCTTGATAATGCCACTAATAAAGTTAATCAAGCACAAAAAGACTTTGACAACGCTCAAAATGATGTTGATCAAGCTCAAAAAGCCTTGAATGACGCTCAAAACGGCGGCGGAATGAGCAAGGCAGAAGCACAAGCTAAATTTAATCAGGGGGCGATTGCTTTCTTTGAAAATGCTGGTTCAAACAAAGCCGTAGAAGTTTTAACCAAAGGTAAATATCACGAATACACCAATCCAAGCAATGTTAAAGATGCCGCAACCATTCAACATATGTTAGATGCAATGGACTTTATCGATGAATGTAACCGCATTCGTTTGGTAGAAGAAGGCATTAAAGAACCATTACTGGTTACCGATTCTGCTATGGCAATGGCCATTCGTAATACCAACTGGTCTGACACCAACATGAAACACTCTGGTTTATGGGATGTTATGTATGGCGGTGGTGCTGAAAACTTGACTTGGGGGACAAGAACACCACAACAAGCATTTCAAGGTTGGTACTATAAAGAGCGTGAGATTTATCAAAAAAATCCAAGTGCTCCCTATAATCAAGTTGGGCATTACCTAAATATCAAAAATGCAGGCATGAAAGTTACTGGATTTGCAGTAAGTAATGATTCTGGTTATGGTATTGCCGAAGGTCAATATTTCATGGGGGGTTCTGGCGGTGAGAAAACTTATACCGTTGCAGAATACCGTGAACGCTTATTGAAATGGCAAAAACAACTGAATGATGCCATCAATAATTCTGTGGATACCTCTGCTTTACAAAGCGATTTAGACCACGCACAAGCAGTTTTAAATCAAAAAACCAATGCTCTCAAACAAGCAAAAACAGACAAAGTTCAAGCTCAAAAAGAATATGATGATGCTTTGGAAGCATACAACACATTGGTTAATAGCGGAGCAAGATCTGTTGAAGAACATCACTCTCTCATGCTTCGTTCTGCTGATATTGATGATGACAACAATGATATTGATGATGCTGTTGTTTATACATCAGAAACAACAGGCACTACTGCCAACGATGTATTAGTAATCAACAATCCTAACAGCGAATTTAATCACGACAGCGTTCATATCAACATGAATGCTGGTGATGATATTGTGTCTATTCAAGGATCAATCGTTACTAACAACGCTACCTATATTGAATTAGGTGCAGGTGATGATACGCTTTACATCGCATCATTAGAAAATACAGAAAATCTTCAAATCGATGCTGGTGAAGGAAATGACACATTAGTCATTACAGGTAATGCTGATACTGTCAATACATTTGCTTCTGTTTCAGGTTTTGAAAATATCGAGCTTTCAAACAGCGATGCAATCATTACACTGAACGATGTTATCAACAATCATGACAAAGCAGGCAATTTGTGGATTTCAGGCAAGGCTGATGCCCAAGTTACCTTGTTAGATGGTGCAGTAGAGAGCAAAGAAACCGTTCAAAATGCAAACGGTGAAGTGTTCCATGAATACGCTTATGCAGCAGACGGTGCAACTTATGCCGTGATGATTAGCGATGCCTTGTATCAAAATGGTGGCGTTGTCATTTAATCTTTCACTTCGCTAAAAACAACCGCACTGAATATCAGTGCGGTTTTTTCAGGCTGCCTGCTGACTATTTTCAGCCTGCCACTACTGCCGTTTTGGATTTTGTAATATCACTGCATGAAGAATACTATTCGCATGGAAAGCACCCCTGCAATGGAAAATGCTTTCAGATTGCCTGAAACTTTCGTTAATTCATTCTCCGAAATTAGGAGATTGCCACGCCTTAAATTTCGTTTAAGGCCCGCAATGACAGTTTTCCTGCTCGGGAAGTGCTTTCAGGTTGCCTATCAAATAAAAAACAGCCCAGTTTATTGAGCAGTCGCTTTTCAGGTTGCCTTACAAGACGCTGTATATTCACTTAAACGCTTGCATTTGTTCATTATCCCCCCTGCATGGGAAATGCCCCTGCATGGGAAGTGCTTTCAGGTTGCCTGAAATAGTAGGCAACCTGAAAACATATTTTATAAAACAAATGCTTGACTTTAAGTAGATAAAAACATTACCCTTGCCAGTTTAGATAAAAATTTCAGATTTTTAGGATTATGACTATGGTTTTAATGAAAAATACAGACGATACGCGTATTCAAGGTATTCAAGAATTATTGCCTCCCAATGCTCATTTATATGAAGTGCCTATTTCAGAAAAAGCCGCATCGCTTACCCACGATACTCGTGAAGAAATTGCCCGCGTGATTCATGGGCAAGACGACCGTTTGATTGTGATTGTAGGACCTTGCTCCATTCATGATGAAAAATCGGCTTTGGAATATGCTTCAAAATTAGCACCTGTGCGAGAAAAATATCAAGATGATTTACTGATTGTGATGCGTGTTTATTTTGAAAAACCTCGCACCACCATCGGTTGGAAAGGTTTGATTAACGATCCTCATTTGGACGGTTCTTACGACATCAACGCAGGGTTACGATTGGCACGCCGTTTGCTTTTGGAAATCAATAACATGGGCGTTCCTGCTGCCACCGAATTTTTGGACATGATTACTCCGCAATATTACGCCGATTTGATTTCTTGGGGAGCGATTGGGGCAAGAACCACTGAAAGCCAAGTGCATCGCGAATTGGCATCAGGTTTATCTTGTCCTGTGGGTTTCAAAAATGGTACTGATGGCAACCTGAAAATTGCGATTGATGCTTTGGGAGCTGCAAGCCATCCGCATCATTTCTTATCAGTTACCAAATCAGGACATTCTGCGATTGTGCATACCAGTGGCAATAAAGATTGTCATGTGATTTTACGCGGTGGCAATAATGGCACAAACTATTCTCGCGAACATGTGCTTGAAGCCACACAACAACTACAAAAAGCAGGCTTTGATGGTCATCGTGTGATGATTGATTTAAGCCATGCCAACAGTCGCAAAGATTATATGAAACAGCCAGAAGTCGCTGCCGATGTCGCACAACAAATTGCCAATGGCGACAATAACATCATTGGCATTATGATTGAAGGTCATTTGGTGGCAGGCCGTCAAGACCAAGTACCGAATCAACCTTTGACTTATGGTCAGTCGATTACAGATGCTTGTATCAGTTGGGATATGACTTTGCCCGTATTAGAGCAAATGGCACAATCCGTGCGTGATCGTCGTGCAAAGGCGTAACAACTGAACCATTCAGTTAAAGCGTTTATCGTCAAGCGATGAACGCTTTTTTAGTATAATTTCGTTTTATTGATTAGATGATTGAATAATATTATGTGGCAAATTATAGAAGAAGCAGGCTGGCCCATTTGGCTAAACATTACCGCTTCTGTGATTGGTTTGGCGATTATTTTGGATCGCTTTTATGTTCTGCGACATCAAGCAATGGTATCAGGACAACGAATTAAAATTTGGGAAAAAGCCTTGCAAGCAGATCTTTTCAGGCTGCCTGAAAATCATCAATCTACCATGATTGACCGTATTTTCACTGCTGCCATGCAATCCAAAGAACACAAAAAAGAAGCACTGCAATTTGCTATGGAAAATCAAGCGCGGCAAGAGCGTTTGAAAACTGACCGTTTTCTCACAACATTGGGCACCATCGCTGCGATGGCACCCTTAATGGGTTTATTAGGCACTGTTGTCGGCATGATTGATATTTTCGCTTCACAATCACCCACAGAAAGCGATCCTGCACAATTAGCACATGGCATTTCTGTCGCTCTTTACAACACCGCTTTCGGTTTGATTGTCGCCATTCCTGCTATGGTTTTTTATCGTTATTTCCGCGACCGTGTCGGCCGTATTTTTACTGACGCCGAAATTGCTGCTTCTCGTTTACTTCCGTTAATGATTGGGAAATTGTCATGAATTTTGGTCATCGAGAACCACCAGAAGAACCAGAAATCAATTTTATTCCGTTGATTGATTTGCTGTTGGTGATACTGATTTTTCTGATGGTTACCACCACTTACAACCAAATCAATGGCATTCAAGTCCGTTTACCCAAAGCAGACTCGCCCACGCAAACCACAGAACCACAAAACATTCATTTGGCTATTTCCGCACAAAATTGGCAAATGAATGGTCAGGTTTATCAAAATTTAGATTCTCTTTTGCAGGCATTGAATAAAAATGAAGACAAAGATACTTGGGTGATTATTCACGCCGATGCGAACATTCCTTATCAAAAGTTGATTGACACCATACGCACTGCCCAACAGGCAGGTTTGAGCAACATCACCATGCGTACTGCTACATCCCCCTGAACATTATGTTAACTTATACACCGCCCTCTTCTAAAACATCAAAACCAAACGAAAAACCGTGGGTTTTGATGTTTTTGGCTTTTGTTTGGTTATGGCCTGGCATTATCAACCGCGATTTATGGGGCGGAGAAATGGCGTTTTTTACTGCCGTGCAAAACCTGCAACATAATGGATTGGTGCCAGAGGTATTAAATCAACCATATGTTTTTCATTCACCATTGATTTTATGGTTAGCGTCTGTCAGTCAGCAGTGGTTTTCCCCGTGGTTGATGCACGCTTATACCGCTACGCGTTTGGTAACGGTTTTATGTATGGTGATTGCCTTTTGGTGTTTGGGTGGTGCTGGTCGCGAATTACTGGGGAAATATCACGGTCGTAGCGTGGTTTTAATTGCGATTGGCTGTCCAGGATTGATGGTTTTTGGGCATACACTTGGCAATATGCCGATGATTTTTGCTGCCATATGTTCATTTTTATACGGATCCATTTTAGGAAGACGCAAAACTTTATACGGCGGCTTACTGATGGGATTGGGCTGGTTATTTGCCTTTTTGGCAGGAAATTTTCCACCTTTTATTTTTCTTTGTATATTCAGCGGATTGCTATTCTTTTCTCCTTATTGGCGGATAAAACCTTATGCTATTGCCCTCATGATTGCTTGTTGCATTTCATTACCTTTAATTCCAATATTTCCTTATCTTTTATGGCGAAACGCACCCCATTCATTTTGGTTATGGTGGAATGATTTTGCATTGGGGGATTATGGTGGATTTTTGCATTTTGAGATGGGCTTTTCTTTGGGGGCAATCATCAAAAATACACTTTGGTTTGCATTGCCAGCATGGTTACTCACCCTATGGACATTATGGCAACGACATCTGCTCAATCAACGAGTTATTTGGTTTTGTTTGACTTGGTGTTTGTTGGCATTATTGATGTTGTCGTTGCATCGTCATCTGCATAGAGATTCATTGATTTGGATATTGCCACCATTAGCCATTTTGGGTACAGCCGGTTTAGACACCATGCGGCGTGGATTTGCTTCTTTTCTCAACTGGTTTGGGATTATGGTATTTGGCATTATGGCTCTGGCAGTTTGGGGAATGTTTTTTGCGGTCAATTATCACACCCCGCAATGGTTGTCCGATTTAGCACAATCATTCAATCCGCGTTTTTCGCCCGATTGGGATTATTTTCCCATGCTGCTTGCCTTGTCATTCACGCCGATTTGGTTGTGGGCAGTTACACGCAAACATATTCGCGGAAGGCAGGCTGTAACCAACTGGGCGGCGGGCATAACATTGGTTTGGACTTTATTATTGAGCATCCTGATGCCATGGATTGATATGACAAAAAGTTATCGTCCGCTGGTAGAAGAAATGTACCACGCCATTGAACAACAAAACATTCCCTGCATCAACAGCATTGATAAAACGGCTTTACTCGCTTGGAATCTTTACGGAGATTTTCCCGTACAAACTTTTGCCAATCAAACTTGCGATTATCACTTGATCAAACAATATTCCGTTACCAATTTTCAAAACCGTCCAGAAATTCTATGGCAAGGCAAGCGTTCACCTCGTGATCAAGAAAATTATTTATTGATTCATGATATTCAATGACTTTCAGGCTACCTGATGATTAAGATAATAAAAAAACAGGCAACCTGAAAGATTTATTTCAGCCTGCCTGTTACTCAATGTGAGAAACCGCAGCAAAACTGGTAGATGTGAGCATAGTGCAAAGTTGTAGTAGCACAACGAAGCAATGTGCCATAAATACCACTTTTGCACTGCTTTCTCTCAATGAAGCCACAAATAATCGCTTTGATTTTCTGATTGACCATCTAATGTATTATAATATCGCCCTTTGTTGCGTTTTATAGAGTCGTTTAAATTCAAGAGAACACTTGTCATAACAAGGTAAGCGAACGCTGTATCATTGCGAAATTAGGCGACTACCCAATTATTTAGATTTTAAAAAACCATCTTTGAAGGAAAATAAAATGATGAAAACATGGTTACGACTTTTGATTTTAAGTTTAGTCATTCATTTATCTGGCTGTACTTTACTGGCATTTGGCACAGGAGCTACGATTGGCGGATTAAGTGCTTCCGACCGCCGCACCACAGGCGCCCAAGCCGATGACCAAATGATGGAATTAACCGTTGGCAATCAAATCAGGAATTATTTAAAAGTTCAGGGTGCCGACCGTTCTGATATTAGCGTAGTGAGTTACAACCGCAACATTCTGCTGATGGGTTATGTCGCCACCGAAGAACAACGCCAAACCGCAGAACGCACCGCACGAGCACAACAAGCCGCAAATAAAGTTTACAACTACATCACTGTTGGCGATGCTTCTGCAAGTGTTACTCAAGATACTTGGATTACTTCCAAAGTTCGTGCCATGCTTTTGCGTCCCAATGGCTTTATGCCCAATCATGTAAAAGTAGTTACTTACGGTGGTGTTACTTATGCTATGGGCATTTTGACCCCAGAAGAACAAGAAGCAGCAACCAACCAAATTCGTACCGTATCAGGCGTGCAAAAAGTGGTGGTGTTATACGAAACATTCAACGCATTGCAACGCTAAACATCTGTCATCTTACCCAAACTTCCACGCCATAATGGTGTGGAAGTTTTTTTTATAAAATAAAACAATTAGTATATTATTCTGATATAATATGTAACTGAAACTCTTGCAGGTTGGTAGATGCGAGTACATTTCAAAAGTAGTACCACGAATCGAAGACATAACACATTGTTACGCAAGATTTCGGACAGTGCATCATAAAGAAATGTATTGTTGATAACCGTTTTGCAAGCGTTTCGTTTTTTTTTGTAGTATCTCTTGGGAGAAGATTCATGAATATCAAAAACATAAAATCCATCATCATGGCTTGTCTTGCGGGCTTACTGTTGGTCGCTTGCGGCGAACAAACCACCAATACCGCTTCACAAGAAACGCCACCACCAACCCCAACGCCAGAGAAAAAAGTTTTGACAGTTGGCGTTAATGCTCAATTTGCTCCTTTTGAAATGCCAAAAGATAATAATGTGCGTGAACTGACTGGTTTTGACATTGATTTGATTGAAGCGATGGCGGCCGTCAATCATTTAGACATTCAAATTCAGCATTACTCTTGGGAAAATCTTATTCCCTCTTTGGGTCAAGACAGCGATATTTTGATTTCCGCACTCACCATCAATAACGATAGGCGGAAAATAATGGATTTTACGAAACCTTATTTTCAAAACTATCCTGTCATCATGACCACAACTTCCAGTGGAATCAATTCTTATGACCGTCTTAAAGATAAACGCATCGGCTTGATTAAAGAACAAACAGGCAACATCAACACCATCGAGCTGGCTTCTTTAAGTGATAAAACAGCCATATCGCAATACGATACTTTAAATGAATTGGTTAACGCTTTGAAAAATAACGAGGTTGATGCAGTGATTACGGACATTGCTCCTGTACAATATTTCCTTAAACAAAATCCAGAAAACGATTTTGTTTTGATTGAATCCGATCGATTCACCAAAGAAAGTTACGGAATCGCAGTGAAAAAAGGCAATATTCAACTGTTGGCAACCTTAAACAATGCTTTAACCAAAGTACAGCAAAGTGGCGAATATGACGCCATTTACAATAAATATTTCGGAGAAAATACGAATACGCTTGAAAAATCCGCAAGCCAGCCAGAAAATGCTGTTTCAGTTGGAAATTAAAGTAGAGGATAAAAAAACCGCTTTTATTAAAAAGCGGTTTTTTAGTCATTAAACCCAATATTTTTCAGCTTGCCTGTTCTGTATGAAAATGCCCCCTGCATG
This sequence comes from Neisseriaceae bacterium, assembly GCA_017645365.1. Classification (GTDB taxonomy): domain Bacteria; phylum Pseudomonadota; class Gammaproteobacteria; order Burkholderiales; family Neisseriaceae; genus RGIG9985. The sequence continues at coordinate 4,574 of JAGCOT010000099.1, read as the reverse complement.
GGAAATGCCCCCTGCATGGGAAATGCCTATGGGAAATGCTTTCAGGTTGCCTTTATGACATCAACTGTTCAATATCAGCAATCGTTTTCGGTGCTTCTTGCGTATATACTTCGACGTGATTTTTATGAATAATGATATTGTCTTCAATTCGAATTCCCATACCACGCAATTCTGTGGGAATATCCACATCATCAGGAATATACAAACCAGGCTCTACCGTCATGCACATATCTTCTTGCAAAACCATCGGTTTACCATCGACAAAACGAGGCCCCACATCATGCACATCTAATCCCAACCAATGCCCTATTCCGTGCATATAAAAACGGCGATAGGCTTTTTGCTCAATTAAATCTTTCAGGCTGCCTGAAAGCAGTTTTAAATCGATTAAACCTTGCGTGAGTAATTCAATCGCAGATTGACTTAACGATTCATAAGTAATCCCCGCTTTGGCTTGTTCAATGATTTTTTGATTAACAGACAAAACCACTTCATACACATCTTTTTGTGCTGGTGAAAACCGCCCATTCACAGGAAAAGTCCGCGAAATATCACCCGCATAAGCCGCGTATTCCGCCCCTGCATCAATCATCAACAAATCGCCATCACGCAAAATGGATTGATTATGCACATAATGCAAAACGCAAGCATTTTTTCCGCCTGCCACAATGCTGTTGTATGCCACTGAACGAGCATTATGCTGATAGAAAACCGATAGAATATCTCCTTCAATTTGATATTCCCATTTTCCTACACGCGTTTTTTGCATGGCAGCACAATGTCCCAAAGCACTGATTTGGGCTGCCTGACGCAATAAATTCAATTCCACTTCATCTTTAATCATTCGCATGGCATGAACGATTTCTCGCAAATCTGCACATTGCAAGGGTTGAATATCAGCACTGACAGAAGAACGCAAATCAAACCAGCGTTTTTGGATGTCTGTTTTTTGAGGGGTCGCATCAGAACCCAATAACCATAAAGTACAATGATTTTTAAGCAATGATTCAATTTTATTAGGAAAATCTTGAATGGCCAATGTATGATCCATTCGAAAAATACTTTTGGCATCAAGAACACCATAACGAAAACCATCCCAAATTTCGCGTTCGGGGTCTTTTTCTCGACAAAAAAGAGTTGTTTCACCGCTGGCACCGTCCAAGACTAAAACCGATTCAGGCTCATCAAAACCGCTTAAATAATAAAAATCACTGTCCTGACGATAAGGATAGCAAGTATCGCCACTGCGTTGTTTTTCGCTTGCTGACCACAAAACAGCAATGCCATCTTGTCCTATTCTTTGCAAAACTTTTTGACGGCGAATAACGCATTGTTGAATATATGGATTCATATTTTTTCCAATAGGGTTGATTTAATTTGTATAAATAAAGGCGTTGCATAACAACGCCTTTATAGATGTTGGTGCGGGTGAAGAGACTCGAACTCTTACACCTTGCGGCGCCAGAACCTAAATCTGGTGCGTCTACCAATTTCGCCACACCCGCAAATCTTGTTTGATATTTAGAATGGAATATCGCTATCGCTTAAATTATCCCCAGAAGCATCAGGATTAACAGGAGTATTGGGTTCTTGTGGTGGAGCAGGAGGAACATTGGATGATGCTTCTTCTGGAAATGGAGTATAGCCAGAATAATTACCACCATCGTTCTTATTGCCCAACATTTTCAACTCACTGGCAATGATGTCATAAGCGGTGCGTTCAATGCCATCTTTCCCTGTGTATTTGCGAGATTGAATTTTCCCTTCAAGATAAACCAAAGAACCTTTTTTGAGATATTGCTGTGCAATTTCCGCAAGGCGACGATACAAAACAATGTTATGCCATTCTGTTCTTTGTTGTCTTTCACCTGTGTTGCGATCTTTCCAAGTTTCGTCAGTAGCAACAGAAAAATTACATACAGGGTCGTTATTGCTCATATAACGCGTTTCGGGATCACGCCCTAAACGACCAACCAAAACCACTTTATTGACTGACATTGTTTGTCCCTTTCCTAAAATAAACTTTCAGGCTGCCTGAAAGTTCTTTACTAAACCCATTTATTTTAGCTGAATATCATGATGCTTGCTGAAAAATCTTTGGCTTCGCCGTAGGCAAGACCAGCAAAAACCAGCATAGCATTAAACCTGAACAAAAATAAAATACAGCCTGCGTGCCAAAATATTGCAATAACCATCCACCTATCAGGCTGCCTGAAAACAATCCTAACGACATGGCAGTGTTATAAATGCCCATAGCCGTTCCTTTAAGTTTTGGATTAGCAATTTTAGACACCCAAGAAGGCAAAATCGCTTCTACGGTATTCAGTCCTAAAAAATAAAGCGATAGCCAACCATACAACTGCCACAAAGTTTTGCCAGTGTATCCCAATAGAAATTGCACGATGACCAATAAAAAAATCGCCCATAGCAAAACGCCTTTCATATGATGACGCACTTCTGCCATCAAAACCGCAGGAACCATCAAAATAATGCCGATGATGGTTGCAGGCAAATACAACTGCCACCATTGCTCCGATGGCATTAAATCTCGCAAAATAAAGGGCAAGACCATAAACAACGCCATTTGAGCACAATGAACAGCAAAAATACCAAAATGCAAATGCCATAAATTGCGTTGCCCAAAAACATCTTTAAACTCATGCCAATGAATATTCTGAAGAGTTTGTTGAGGATTGGGCAAAAACCAATAAACAATAGCAATGCAAGACAAAACCAATACGCCAGTCAACATAAAAATGCCAGAAACACCTAAATAATGCTCCAAAGTAGGACCAATCATCAGACTCAATGAAAACGACAAGGCAATGCTCATGCCTATCATCGACATGGCTCTGGTGCGAACATCAGGACGGGTTAAATCTGCTAAAAGTGCCACAACTACGGCACTGACTGCCCCTGCCCCCTGAATAGCTCGTGCAATGGTTAGCATGACAATATCATTGGCAAAAGCAGCCAAAAAACTGCCCAAAGCAAAAACAATTAAGCCGATGTAGATGATTTTTTTTCGTCCAAAACGATCAGATGCCATGCCCAATGGCAGTTGCAACATCGCTTGGGTTAAGCCGTAAATGCCAAACGCCAAACCAACCCACATTTTGTTTTCGCCACCTGATAACTGCGTGGCATACAAAGAAAAAACAGGCAACAATAAAAAAATCCCCAACATTCGCAAGGCATAAATCCAAGCCAAAATCATACTGGCATTGCGTTCTTGGGGATTCATGGCAATGGAAGACTTCATTATTTTTTGCTTCTGGTCGTTTTACGAGTGGTGGTACGCTGTGTTACAGGTTTTTCTTCCTGTTTCTCTTCTTCATCATCTATGGGCATTTGCATCGAAGAAGCGGAAGCAAAAAAACTTCGTTGTTGTTCCAACATGGTTAATTGCGTGCGTAATGCTTGTAAATTAAAATTCAGCCAAACTTCAATGTTTCGCAATTCACTGATTTTTTTCTCTACTTCTTGTAAATTAGTAGGGGGCATAAAGGCAGCCATTTGTGGCGTAGCAGTTTGCCAAAACTGTTGCCAAAAAGTAAATGGATTTGTCGCATCGGTCATGTTGATCTCCTAAATAGTTATCATTGATTGACATTGTATCGCAGTATGCCGCAAAAATCCGCCACTTTTCAGGCTGCCTGATTGTATCGTGAGGGAACATTTTTCAATAAAACATAAGTAAAGTTATGCAGTCTTTCTTTCAGGCTGCCTGATTGTTAAGGGAAATAAGCATGTCTTCTTGGGAAAATTTAAATATTCAAGGAAATGCAGGTCAATTATCCTGTTTACTATTAAAACCAGACGCATCGCCACAAGGGATTGCCGTGTTATTGCATCCCAATCCGCTGCATGGCGGAAGCAATACCAATAAAGTCATTCAAACAGCGGCAAAAACCCTTTGTCAACAAGATTATCTTTGTATTTTGCCCAACCTGCGTGGTGTAGGCGAAAGCGATGGCAGCCACGATAAAGGCATTGGCGAAACCGATGATGTTATGTCAATAGTGCATTATGCGAAAAAGGCATATCCTGATTTATCTCATCATTTATTGCTGGGAGGTTTTTCTTTTGGTGGATATGTTGCTTGTCGTGCAACGGTGTCGGTTTTGCCACAAAAATTACTTTTGATTGGAGCAGCCGTAGGACGCTATACAGAACCTGCTCCCCCAATTCCCGATGGCGTATCAACGCTTTTTATTCAGGGTGCCGAAGATGAAGTTATTCCTTTATCGCAAGTATTGGAATGGTGTGCCCCACAAGATTTGCCGATTGTTTTAATCCCCAAAGCCAGTCATTTTTTTCATGGTCAATTACACAATTTAGCCCAAGCGATTGAACGATTTTTAATTTAAAACAGGCAGCCTGAAACTTATCTGACACGGGAAAACACCACCAAAATCTTAAATAACAATAAATTGGCATAAGTAACAAAAAAGGTGCTATTTTTGAGTAGCACCTTTTAAAGTAACAAAAAAGGTGCTATTTACTCTGTTTTAAAGATAAAAAATCCTTAATAAACAATATCTTATTGCGTCTATTCATACCATGATGGCAGC
>JAGCOT010000098.1 GCA_017645365.1 Neisseriaceae bacterium | reverse complement strand
CTGAATTACTGGTTTTCAGCATCTGTCCACGATTTGAGAAATGTGTATTGTCAGGAGTGTGGTGAGAAGTAGCGTTATCAGCTTGATGATTGGCATGAGAAACACTTTCAGACTGACTGGGTTGTTGATAATGTTGATTGTCTTGTTGTGCTTTATCTAACTTGGCTAATTCATCTGCATACACTGGTTCGCCTACTTGTTTTGCGATTTCGTCAGTCAATGGCACATCTAATGCTTCAAGATTTTGTTTTGCATTACCAACTAACTGTTTGAGCTGTTCTGCTGCAACATGCCCATTATCTACACCTTCGGCAATAAGTTCTTTCCATTCATTATCATTAGAAGCTACTACATGCTTAACAACTGTATTCACAATAGGAATATAACCTACACCTTTTTCAAAATAACCTGCTGCAAAGCCTAATACCGCCATTGATTTGTCTAACAGCGTGGCATTTTCCATATTCCATAAATATTCTGCACACTCTAAATACTCATCACTAACGCCATAGTCTCTTTTAGCCATTTTGTCGTTATGAATAGTGCGTAATCGTTCCATAGTTTGTTCGGCTTGCTTAATGATTTCTTCTTGATTGAGTTTGTGGATTTGTGCCACTTGATCATGGCTGTATCCATTATGCTCTTTCGCATAAGATAGTTTGCCTGCATGCGATCCAACTTGTGTTTTACCAGATTCTATATCGTCATGAAGTTTTTGTCCTTGTTGTGAAATGCTGTCATCACTAAAATTAGCCAATATTTGTTCATCAGACACTTTGGCAGCTGAAATATCTGATGTTATTTCATCACGAACTTTTTGCTCGAAATCGTTGTTGTGAATAGCTAAATAGCCGTCTAATTGTTTTGAAATTACCCCTTGTTCATCAATGTTTGTTTCAGAAATCATGGTTTTTAAGTATGCACCTGCTGCTTGAACTTCTTTTTCATCATGTGAATCCAGTGCTTCTTTCATGGCGGCAACATTTTGTCCTATATTGCCTGTGGCAACTTTGTGAGCAAATTGGGTGTCGCCGTATTCGTTTGCTGCTTGCAATGCGTGTTGATGTGCCATTCTGTAATTAGGAGCAGAATCCATTGCATTGACAAATTTTTGGTCTAATGTGAAACTAATTTCGCCATTATTACTATGACTTTGTGCGGTTTCGATGGCTGATAATTGTGCTTTTTGATGATCAATTTCTTGTGTTTGTGAATGGGCAAGTTGTTTGGCAGAAACTGAACCGAATTTGGTTACAATGGTGTCGGTGTCGGCAATTTGCATACCTTGACGCAGGGTTTCAGTCTGCCCATTTTCGTGTACGAGTTGAACATTTTCATCTATGGTGTTGTTGGAAGAATAGGCGACGGCATTGCCTTTATTTTTACCTGACCCACTAATGCCTAATGTAAATCCACCTTGTGTGGAATCTATTTGGGCAAAATTATGCGAACCGTGTTGTCCAAAGGATATGGCGGTTTCGTTGGCATTGGTTTTGGCAACGGTTAAACCTTTTTCTACACCATCGTTAAAGGAGTCAATTTTCGACCATGTGGCGGTGTCGCTGATTTTTTCTAACGCAGAAACATTGTCGCTAATGGTTTGTTTGGCAGTTTCAGGCTGCCTGAACGCTTTAATCTTCTTGATTTTCCTTAAACTTTTCTTGTGCTTGGGTGAGTTTGTCTAATTCTTGCTTCAAGAGTTTTTCGCTGGGTAAATAAAGCTCATATTGACTTGCCAAAATTTGCGAACTGTTTTCAGGTAGTGTCATTTTAACCATTGCATCGTTTTTGGCGGTGCAAAGCAAAATGCCAATGGTTGGATTTTCATCAGGCAGTTTTTCGTTGCGGTCGAAATAATTGACATACATTTGCAACTGTCCCAAATCTTGGTGCGTGATTTTGTGGGTTTTCAGTTCAATCACCACAAAACACCGTAGCAAGCGATTATAAAAAACCAAATCGGCAAAATATTCATCATCTTCAATCAGCAAGCGTTTTTGTCGTGCAACAAAAGTAAAACCATTGCCTAATTCAAGCAAAAATTGTTGTAAGTGTTCGATTAGGGCTTGTTCTAAATCTTGTTCGTAATAAACGGCTTTGCGTTCTAAACCTAAAAATTCCAAAATCATTGGGTCTTTAATGATTTCGGTAGGACTTTCAGGCTGCCTTTCTTTGCGTGCCGTTGCCAAAAGCGTTTCTTTGTCATTGCTTAATAACAGGCGTTCATAAAGTTGACTTGAAATTTGTCGTTCAGTTTCACGAGCCGTCCAAGCATTATTAACTGCTTCAAGTTCATAATACTGGCGTTTATCATGGTCAGAAATGGCAATTAACAACTTATATTGCGACCAGTTCAATTCCGTCCGCACTGTGGACGGAATTTGGTAAAGCCGATAAAACTGTCTAGCTCGTTCAAGTTGTCTTTCCCCAAAACCGCTACCATATTCGGTTTCTAACTTTTCAGCCAGCGTTTTAACCAAATACGCCCCATAATCCGCCCGTTCTTTGCCTTGCTGTTCTTCTTCAAAAATGCGTTTGCCCAAATGCCAATACATTTGCACACGACAAAAATTCACGCTCCGCACCGCATTTTGGCGTGCGTTTTCAATAATCAATCTTGCGTCCGATAAAAGATTGTCGGTTTTAACATACGCCATATCATTTGCCATTGGATTGCTCCGCATTAAACACACTACCAAAATTAAGTGTGGCAACATTTTTTAAGAATTTTGCGGTTGAATGGTATTCTTTTTCCGTAATCTCATCACCGCATTTTTTCGCTTCGTAATAGAGAAAATCGTAGTTATGCAATGGTCGCATTGTTACGCATTGCTCGGTGATTTCAACTTGGTATTTGCGATTTTTATCATCATCGAGGATAAAAGATTGATGACAATCTTGTTCTTGACAGGGTTGATAGTTTTTTATTTTTTGTTGTGTATATTCCTTGTATACATTTATTTTTTCTTTCATACTGTTATCAATTGATGTCGGAACAGCTAATAAATAAGGAAGAAAGCAAAATAGCATAACAATACCCATTCCTTTGCTTTCTTCAAATCCGTATTTTTTCCAAGTAATAACTACTGCAATTATTGTTAAAAATACCCAAAAATAACCCAATAAAACAATAAAAAAATTAAATTTTAATGAAGGAAAAATTAAAGACAATACACCAAGTAATAAGAAAATCACCATCGGAAAAGGAAATATAGAACTACCATTAGAAGAAGATAACATCACAATCTCCTTATTTCTTTGGTGTATAAATTCTTTGTCCCCACACTACGCCTTTCCATTTATCTTTTCCTGATGGATAGGACAAATCTTTTTTGGGAACTACGGTTTCAAAACTGTTTTTATAACTTGGTAATTTTTTAACTGCCCCATTTTCTATACGAATATTTCCCCAAGTTCCCGTTCCAAGACGATTAACAAACCCTTCAACACCTTTATTAGAGCCTTTCATTACCCACGCACCAGGTTGTAATGTAGTGCTTTTAATATGTTCAGGTTGCCAATGGGAAACTTTTTGCATCTTGCCGAAACTTAAACCTTTGGGAGTAAAAGGGATAAATAAAGTATATATTCCGCCAGCAATATTACTAGCCGTATAAGAAGTGGAATTTACATCAAAACTACCAATATCATGTTTGGCGTAATGTTCTCCTAAATCAAATTGCCCAAAAGTTACTGCTTTTAATATTCCACTACCAAATCCCTCAATCACATTAGCAGGCGTTCCATCACCAGTAGGCAACCACGCCCCCAGTTTCGTCATCGGACTTAATTGAATGAAATTATCTTTTTCGTATTGATTGATTTTAGCAATTTCTTTTTGGATTCTCGCAAGTTCAGCACGTTCGGTGGCGGACGCTTGATAAGTGGTGATTAACTCGCCACTTTCATCGTAAATATCTGCCGTTCTCACTCTTAACACGCTTGCTCTCTTTTCAAATTTCGCTTTTGCCAAAATGCGTTCTTTATCACTGCCGATATTGTAAGCAAAATCTTTGTCCGACAAAGCCATTTTGCCATCGGTATTTTGACGCAACTGCTCCCTGCGTTGGCGATTTTCTTCAAAACGACGCTCACGCGCCGCTTGCTTCGCCTGCTCTTGATTGTCGTTCAAACTGACTGAATCGTTGTTGATGTTATCAAAATTATCTTGTTTTATGGCAGATTTTTTGCTTTTTTGTGCCGATTTTTTGGGTTTTGTTGGATTTTTGTTGGCATTGTTGTCTTCTTCGGCTTTATCTGCTTGCTCTTGATGATTTTTCAGGCTGCCTGAAATATCTTTATCCGCAGACGACTTAATCTTCGCTCCGACGGGGATTTTACCTGATTCTATATCGTTGTGTACTTTTTCTCCTTGTTGTGAAATGCTGTCATCACTAAAATTAGCCAATATTTGTTCATCAGACACTTTGGCAGCCTGAATTTCTGATTCAATGTTATCACGAATTTTGTCTTCAAAGCCGTTGTTGTGTATCGCTAAAAAGCCGTCTAATTGTTTGGTAATCGTGCCTTTGTCGTCAAGGTGAGTGTCATGAATCATGGTTTTTAAGTATGCACCTGCGGCTTGGACTTCTTTTTCATCATGTGAATCCAGTGCTTCTTTCATGGCGGCAACATTTTGTCCTATATTGCCTGTGGCAACTTTGTGAGCAAATTGGGTGTCGCCATATTCGCTTGCGGCGGCTAATGCGTTCTGATGTGCCATTCTGTAATTAGGAGCAGAATCCATTGCATTGACCAATTTTTGGTCTAATTCAAAACCAATTTGACCATTGGTGCTATAACTTTGAGCGGTTTCAATGGCGGATAATTGTGATTTTTGATGGGCGATTTCTTGGCTTTGTGCGTGGGCAAGTTGTTTGGCAGAAACTGAACCGAATGCGGTTTTAATGGTGTCGGTGTCGGCAATTTGCATACCTTG